>NZ_JANCPN010000005.1:0-150172 GCF_024295385.1 Streptococcus sp. CF4-3
AGATTCTTTACAAATAGTGGAGCGATGAAGACAGGTTGGCTCAAAGAAAATGGACTTTGGTACTATCTAGATAAGGATGGTATCATGCAAACAGGCCTTCAAGAGATAAATGGGGCACGCTATTACCTCAATGCAAGTGGTGCCATGGAAACTGGTTGGAAACAACTGAATGGTAACTGGTACTATTTCCAAACAAATGGTTCTCTCCTAAGAAATGGAACAAGTCCTGACGGGTACAAGCTCAATGCAGATGGAATTTGGACGACTGTTACAACCGAGGAAACAACTCAGGAACAAACTGTGGCAAAAAGTCAGGGGCACATTTTCGAAACAACAGAAGTTGAGAGAACTCAACAAACAGAAAGCTTATCTGTTACATCTGAGGAAAAAAATTAGTCTACTGAACCTAAAACACAAGCGAGCCAAGAATAGAATTAAGTTTCTAACTGATTTTTAATTAATTTTTTCTACAATAAAAACACCTATAAAGCTTAAGCTTTATAGGTGTTTTGTTAACTTCGTTTGATTTTTGCACGAACTAGATCTAGTGCATAGTGAAGGGTTTTATCCTTAATTACAAAGAGAGCGAAAGCATAATAGATTGCACATCCGGCGATTGTTGATGCCACCATGCTGAGCATAGCCATATTCACTGTGTATGAATGAACTTGGAAGAGAATTTTACAGATATAGTAAATTGGAATAAAGCCTAGTGACACAATTGTGTAGCGAGTTAATGTTCCAAAAATTTCTTTCAAATCCAAGAGTTTATGCTTCTGAATAAAGCGGATTTCAAGTAGAACCACAATTGCCTCAGCAATAATCGTTGTCCCGATGTAGTAGGCAGGAGTAAAGATGTTGTTGAAAAGGAGTAGAGAGTTTAGGATGACATTGACACCGCCCCCCATAAAGTAGAAAGCTGTTAATCGGTTTTCATGGTCATTGATAAAGATAATTTGCTTTCCAAGGATTAATTCGATAGCCCAGATAATGGTTCGAAAGGCAAAGACGCTTGTTACAATTCCTGCTTCTATATATTTCTCAGAAGAGTAAATAACAGTCGCATAGGTTCCTAAAACCATGATTCCGATACTAGTCGGAATCATGAGGAAGAAAAAGAGAGATGCACCTTGGTTGACCAGATACTTATAAGAATGAAAATCTTTTTTTCCTAAGTAGTAACCAAGTCGAGGAATGCTGACATTGATAGCTCCACTCAGGACACTAGCAATCAGCATAACAATACTTGAAGCAATAGTGTAGTAGGAGATGTAATTCTCATCAGGTCCTTTGGTAATGAACATACGGTCTAGCAAGGTGTAGAGCATATTGGCATTTGCTAGAAGCAACATGGTTAGAAGAGGCTTAGATGCTTTGATGAGTTCAATAACTTCGATCTTGACAAAGGAAACTTCTCGTTTAATCCATAGGAAGCTGAGTAGATAGTTGATAATGGTTGTTGCACTCATGATTGTAGCATAAGGAACAATATCATCAGGTGTCCTAACGAAAGCGAAGATAGCGACTAACATTCCAATACGAATCACGAGTGTTTTATAAAGGATAAAAGAATAATTCTCATAGGCTTCATTCATCCATTCGATATTCAGAAATTGGAAGAGAGCTTGGATTCCAAGGATATAGTAAAGAATTTTTAGATTGACAATACTAGTATCAAAATAAATAAAGAGGAAATAGATAGCTGTTGTTACAACTGAAGTAATGAGCGAAATATAGAACAACTTAGAAAAGACATAATTAATCTTATTTTTGTCATCCTTTACTTTACTAATTGCTCGAATCCCATAATTGTAAATCCCAAAGGCAGCTAGTGGAATGACAAAGCTCGCCCAGGTGTTAGCTGTGTTAAAGTAGCCATAATTTGATTTACTAAGAATCCGCGTTAGATAGGGATTAGTAATCAGGGGAAAAACGATGTTTAAAATATTGACCAGCAAGCTGGCCAAAGCATTAACTTTTATATTTTTCATGGAACTTTCTTTCTTACATTCTAAAATAGATACTAGTATTATATCACATTCCAACGCCATTCTTTTGATAAAATCATTTAAATCTTGTATAATAGATAGAACTGAAAGTATGAGGTTACGAACTATGAAAATGAAACAAATCAGTGATACCACACTAAAAATCACCATGTCTTTAGAAGATTTGATGGATCGTGGAATGGAAATCGCAGACTTTCTCGTTCCACAAGAAAAAACAGAAGAGTTTTTCTATGCCATTCTGGATGAGTTAGAAATGCCAGATAGTTTCTTGGATACAGGTATGCTTAGCTTCCGAGTGACACCGAAGCCTGATAAGGTCGACGTCTTTGTAACCAAGTCTAAGATTGACCAAAATTTGGATTTTGAGGATTTGGCAGACCTTCCTGACATGGATGAACTAGCAAAAATGTCTCCAGATGAGTTCTTGAAAACATTGGAAAAGACCATGGCAGAGAAAACTAAAGAAGACATTGAAGCTATTCAATCTCTAGAGCAGGTTGAAAAAGAAGAGGAAGCAGCGATTGATGAAATTGCTGAGGTGGATGAAGGGAAAAGAGAACCTTATGTCTACTACATCCTACGCTTTGACGACTTAACTAGTTTGGTTTCTTTTGCGAAAACAGTTGATTACCAAATGGAGACTTCAGAACTTTACAAAATGAACGACCAATACTATCTAACAGTCTTGGTTGATGTAGAAGATCATCCAAGTATTTATCCAGCTTGGTTATTGGCTCGCATGCGTGAATTTGCAGATGATAGTGATATTAGCCGTTCAGTTCTCCAAGAATACGGTCAAATCATCATCAATCACGATGCCGTCCAAGGACTCCAAAAAGTTTGAAGTATTTGAAAAAAGACAGAGAAATAGAATTCTCTGTTTTTTCGTTTTAGATTTGAATTTGATTAGGTTTAGACTATACGATAATTTTTGTAAACTCAATTGAGGTGCTATAGATGAATACTTTCTATTACGTCACTTAGCTTGCTAAAATAATGAAAAAACGATATCATAGAAAGAAATAAGCGAGGTAAAGTATGGACCAAGGACATTTACAAAAAGAGGTAGAGGAAATCCTAGAAGATGTGTTGGCAAAGGCTTCTCTCCATGAGGGGGCTCTCTTTGTTTTGGGCTTATCTTCCAGTGAGGTGATAGGAGGACACATCGGGAAAGCCTCTAGTCAAGAAATTGGAGAATTAATTGTTAAAAGAATCTTAGAAATCTTATCAGCTAAAGGAATCCACCTAGCAGTTCAAGGGTGCGAACATGTTAATCGGGCCTTGGTAGTAGAACGAGAGGTTGCAATCAAATACAATCTTGAGATTGTTAGTGTTCTTCCGACACTGAACGCTGGAGGATCAGGGCAATTGGCGGCCTTTCGCTATATGAAAGACCCAGTTGAGGTCGAATTTATCAAAGCTGATGCAGGGCTCGATATTGGAGATACGGCTATTGGGATGCATATCAAACATGTTCAAGTACCGATACGTCCAGTTTTGAGATCAATCGGTCAAGCCCACGTAACTGCCCTCGCTAGTCGTCCCAAGCTTATTGGAGGGGCGCGTGCCCAATACCCACAAGATGCTATTAGGAAATTGTAAAATGGAAAAGAAACATATTGAAAAGGTTATAAAATATTCTATTAGAAAGTTCTCTGTTGGAGTCGGTTCTGCTGTTATCGGAGCCGTACTTTTCGGTGCTAACAACCTCTTGCTTGATCCAGTAGTGGCTAATGAAGTTTGTGAGCCAAATCAGGTACACTATCGTTATTTAGCAGAGCAAGAGCTAACAGAAGCTGAAAAGGCCCTTATTCATAAGGAACTTCCTTCTGATTTAAAACAAGATGATGTTGTTTATCTTGTTTACCGAAGGAAAGCCACTATTTCTCAGGAATTACCAAAAACTGGAAGTAAAGAGCTAGGTCTCGTTGGTTTTGGCTTTGCGACAGCTGCATTAGCTGTACTAGTGTTCTCTAAGAAGCGACCTAATAAGATAGCAGGTATTCTTTTTATTGGTGCACTTGGAGGTAGCTACTTCATTCCTCAGACTATTCAAGCTTTTGAAAATCAAATTCTTTTATCTTATAACCAAACAATTTCTGCTTGTAGTCAAGAAGATTTAGCCAACGGAGTTATTCAAATTGATGGATATGACTACATTGGTTACTTCAAAGAAGCTGATTTGAAGGTTTCAATGCCTGAAAATAATCAAGGCAATAACTTGATTACAGATAAAGTGACACAAGAAGCTCGTGAAGGCGAATCACTTGTTCAACCAGAGCTTCCAACCTACAGCGAAGAGACTACAACTACAGCAACACAGGGAGAAACTCAAGGAAGCGAATCTCTCGTTCAGCCAGAACCTCCTGTTCATACAAGTGAAGAAACAACAGAGAGCACCCAAGAAGAAGCTCCTATTGGTGAATCCCCTGTCAAACCAGAGTCTCCAGCCCAACCAGAGAATAGTACAGCTAAGGGTACTCAAGAAGAAGGTCATGTAGGCGAATCTCCAATCCAACCGGAATTACCAGCCTATACAGGAGAAGTAACAGCCAAGGGCACTCAAGAAGAAGGTCATGTAGGCGAATCTCTTGTCCAGGAAGAACTTCCAGCCTATACAGGAGAAGTAACAGCCAAGGGTACTCAGGAAGAAGGTCATGTAGGCGAATCTCTAATCCAACCGGAATTACCAGCCTATACAGGAGAAGTAACAGCCAAGGGTACTCAGGAAGAAGGTCATGTAGGCGAATCTCTAATCCAACCGGAACTCCCAGCCTATACAGATGAAGTAACAGCTAAGGGCACTCAAGAAGAAGGACACGAAGGTGAACCTCTCATTCAACCGAGCTTGCCAGAATACAATGTGACTGAGTCAACTGTGACTGAAACAGAAACTGTTACAATTCCATATTCTACAGAATACCTATCGGATTCTAATCGCTATACAGACGAAGAAAGTGTTGTTCAAAAGGGTGAAGTTGGTAGTCAACTCATACATCGTGTCTATAAAACTGTAGATGGGGAGAAAGTTGGCGAAGCTATCACCACTAGTACGGAAGTTGTTAAAGCTCCTGTAGCTGAAAAAATCAGTCGCGGAACCAAAGCAATTGAAGGCCAAACCGAAGAAGTTTCTGTTGAAGAAGTTCCTTTTAAAACGATAACGGAACAAGATTCTAGTCTACTCAAGGGAACTGAAACAGTTGCTCAGGTTGGTAAGAATGGTAAGAAGAAAATTACTAAAGTCTACAAGACTATCAAGGGTGTGAAAACTGCAGATGCACCTACTGTTTCAGAAGAAGTTCTTGAACAGGCACAAGACCACATTATCAAAAAAGGTACTAAGGAATTAGAAAAACCTACTCTAACATTAACTAAAGTTGATACAGAAGAATTGAATCGAAGTGCAAATGCAACTTATAGCCTTAAAAAACCAGATGGAGTGACTATCAAATCTATTCAAGCAGTGTTGAAAAAAGGCGATCAAGTTATTAAGACATTTGCTATTTCAGAGTCTAATCTTGCGACAGCTTTAGCTGATTTAGATTATTACAAGGATTATACACTTGCAACGACCATGGTGTATGATCGTGGTAATGGTGACGAGGAAGAAGTTCTTAAGGAAGAACCATTGAGAATCGACCTTAAAAAAGTTGAAGTCAAAAATATTAAGGAAACAAGCTTAATCAGTGTGGATGACCAAGGTAATGAGACCGATAGTAGTCTCTTGTCCGAGAAACCATCGAATGTTAAGCCATACTACTTAAAAATTACGACTTACGATAACAAGGTTACGAAACTAGCTGTTGATAAAATCGAAGAAGTTACTGTAGATGGAGATAAACTATACAAGGTAACTGCAAAAGCACCAGATTTGATTCAACGTACTGCAGAAAATCGTTTCACTGAAGAGTATGTACACTATTTGCCTAAACCAAAAGCTCATGAAGGTGATGTGTATTACGACTTTTATGAACTTGTAAAAGCTATGCAAGCAAATCCTACTGGTACCTTTAAGCTTGGTAGCAATATGAATGCTAATAATGTACCACCGGCTGGCAAATCTTATGTAACCAATGCCTTTAAAGGTTCATTAGGAAGTACTGATGGTAATAAATTTGCTATTCATAATATCACTAGACCATTGTTTGGAAACATTGAAGGTGGTTCTGTTAAGGATCTCTTATTGGAAAATGTCAATATTGATATGCCTGGAGTTGATCGAGTAGCTCCAATCGCAGGTGTTATCAAAAACAATGCAACTATTGAAAATGTCAAAGTAACCGGAAGTGTTGTTGGTAACAATGATGTAGCTGGTATTATCAATAAAATTGATGGTAGTGGAAAAGTAAGTAATGTCGCCTTTATCGGTAAACTTCACGCTGCTGGCAATAGAGGAGGCTATTTAGCTGGTATTCTTGGTGAAAACTGGAAGGGTGTTGTTGAGAAAGCATACGTTGATGCTGAGATCACTGGTAATAAAGCAAAAGCTGCAGGACTAGTCTATTCATCTCAAAATGGTGCTAATAACTACACGATCGGTACAGAAGGGGTCCTAAGAAATTCAGTTGCTAAAGGTTCTATCGAACTGAAAGAAGCCGTTCAGTCTGGTGGATTGCTGGGTACTAACTGGGCCTTAGGTACTATTGAAGACAACATCACTATGATGAAAGTCAAAACAGGTGAGCTGGTGTTTGGTCACTCAGATATTGATGCTGACGACTACTTCACATATTCAAGAACCAAACGTAATTATAGTGTTGATGGCGTGAGTGAAGGTAAAAAATCCTTTAACAATTCACGTAAAATTCCAAGTATCTCACTGGCTGAGGCCGAGAAGAAAATTGAAGCAATGGGAATCACTGCTGATAAATTTACCAGCAGCAAACCTATTGAAGACAAGCTTAATAACAGTCTAAACAAAGACGATCAGTACAAAGCAATTGATAGTTATGATACGAATCGTGAGCTAGCTTA
Source organism: Streptococcus sp. CF4-3 (assembly GCF_024295385.1). Classification (NCBI taxonomy): domain Bacteria; kingdom Bacillati; phylum Bacillota; class Bacilli; order Lactobacillales; family Streptococcaceae; genus Streptococcus; species Streptococcus sp. CF4-3. The sequence goes on from NZ_JANCPN010000005.1 coordinate 6,984, forward strand.
CCGTAATATCGCAAAACTTCAACCTTTCTATAATAAGGAGTGGATTGTAGACCAAGGTAATAAATTAGCCGCAGGAAGTCCTCTCTTGACTAAAGAAGTATTGTCTGTAACTGCTATGAAAGGCAATACCTTTGTGACGGAATTAGCTGATGCTGATCATATTATGATCCACTATGCAGATAAGACAAAAGATATCTTTACCATTTCACCTAAAGATTCAAAAGTGAAACAAGTGAAAGAGTATGGTATTGCAGAACTTGGTGAAGTTGTTTATACTCCGAATATGGTTGACAAGGACCGTCGTGATCTCATCAATGCTATTGTTGAAAAATTAAGTCCTGTGGAATTACAATCTGACCCAATCTACACGCACCTTGGTAGAACTGGTCCAAATAAAGTTAATGCTATTAAGAACCTTTATCTTGAAGAAACCTTCAAAGAAGTTAAGGATAATCTTACTAAATTTGTGAAACAGTTGGTTGAAAATGAGGATCATCAATTAAACACAGATGAAGCTGCTAAACGTGCTTTGATCAAGAAAATTGATGATAACAAGGCAGCGGTTCTCCTTGGACTATCTTACCTTAACCGTTATTACGGAGTGAAGTTTGATGATTTCAATATCAAGCAACTCATGTTGTTCAAGCCAGACTTTTATGGTAAGAATGTAAGTGTATTAGACCGTTTGATTGAAATTGGTTCAAAAGAAGATTATGTCAAAGGGACTCGTACACACGATGCCTTCCGTGAAGTAGTTGCTAAAAATACTCTTTCTGGCAACCTAAATGACTTCCTGAAATATAACATGGAACTCTTCACAAAAGATACAGACTTGAATGATTGGTTTATAAAAGCAACTAAAGATAATGTCTATATCGTGGAACCAAAAACAACAAATCCTGATTTTGCTGATAAGAAACATAGAGCTTACGAAGGCTTAAATAACGATATGCATGGCAAGATGATTTTACCACTCTTGAACTTAAAAGATGCCCATATGTTCTTGATTTCAACATATAATACCATGGCCTACAGTTCATTTGAAAAGTATGGTAAGAACACTGAAGCAGAGCGTAATGCCTTCAAAGCTGAAATTGATAAGGTTGCTAAAGGACAACAGAATTACCTAGATTTCTGGTCACGTCTATCTCTAGATAAAGTACGTAATCAGCTCTTGAAGAGCAATAATATGGTTCCAACACCTGTACTGGACAACCAGAATTATAAAGGCATTAGTACTGATCGTTATGGCCATACAAACAGTGGTAAAGATGTGGCGCCTATCCGTGAATTGTATGGACCTACAGACCGTTACCATGCGACTGATTGGCGTATGGGAGCTGTGGCTCGCGTTTATGCGAATCCATATAAGGATGATTCTGTCTTCTTTATGGTGACGGACATGATTAGTGATTTTGGAGTATCTGCCTTTACTCATGAAACAACTCACGTCAATGACCGAATGGTATACCTAGGTGGCTCAAGACACCGTGAAGGAACGGATCTTGAAGCATTTGCTCAAGGAATGTTACAAACTCCGTCAGTATCAAATCCAAATGGTGAGTACAAAGCCCTAGGTCTCAACATGGCTTATGAACGTCCAAACGATGGAAATCAATGGTATAACACCAATCCAAATGACCTTAAATCACGTGACGAAATTGATCGTTACATGAAGGGATATAATGACACTCTCATGCTTCTAGATTATCTTGAAGGAGAAGCTGTCCTCAATAAAGCAAATCAAGATTTAAACAATGCTTGGTTCAAGAAGGTCGATAAGCAATACCGAGGAAATAACACCAAGAACCAATTCGACAAGGTTCGACCTTTAAGTGATGAGGAAAAAGCTATTCCTTTACGCACAGTAGATGACTTAATTACGAATAACTTCATGACCAACCGTGGTCCAGGTAATAGAGTTTATAATCCATCTGACTTTGATTCTGCTTATGTGAATGTTCCAATGATGACTGGTATCTATGGTGGTAATACAAGTGAAGGTGCTCCAGGAGCGATGTCATTTAAACACAATACTTTCAGAATCTGGGGTTACTATGGCTACGAAAAAGGCTTCCTGAACTATGCTTCTAACATGCTAAAAGCTGAATCTAAAAAAGCTGGTAAAGATACTCTAGGTGATGACTTCATCATTAACAAGATTTCTGAAGGAAAATTCAACAACCTTGAAGAATGGAAGAAAGCTTACTTCAATGAAGTTGTAACAAGTGCCAAAAATGGAATTCAGTCTATTGAAATTGATGGTAAAACATACAATAGTTATGAAGACTTGAAACGAGCATTTGCTGAAGCAGTTGATAAAGATAAGGCTACTCTAAGTAATGGTTCTGTCAAATTTGACAACACCGTATCACTTAAAGAAAAACTCTTTAAGAAACTTCTTCAACAAACAGATAGCTTTAAAACTTCTATCTTTAAATAATCAATTGACTCTCACCTGCTTAGCAGGTGGGAGTTTTTTGTGCAAGAAAAGATGCCTTATTTTCTAAGCAGATTTCAAGTATTTTTAGGATGCTAGGTATATAATAGAGCTATAATACAATATCTATATTCATATGATGAGTGAGAAAGGTGATGAAGATGAAAAAATGGCAAACATCTGTATTGGTCTGTGCTAGTTTGCTTTGTCTATCGGCTTGTAAAAACCAGTCAGCAAACCAGGCTGATAATCAGAGTGGAGACAAACAAGGGCAAGTTAGCTCTCAAATGGCAAAACAAGGGGAAGAAGTTCCAGACTTTGAGCTCACTGGAGTTGATGGAAAAACGTATCGTCTATCAGATTACAAAGGCAAAAAAGTCTATCTCAAATTTTGGGCATCTTGGTGCTCTATTTGTCTAGCCAGCCTCCCTGATACCGATGAACTGGCAAAAGAAGCTGGCGATGACTATGTCATCTTGACAGTGGTTTCTCCTGGTCAAAAAGGGGAACAAGCAGAAGAAGCCTTCCAAAAATGGTATCAAGGATTGGACTATAAAAATCTCCCTGTCCTTCTAGACCCTTCGGGAAAACTCTTAGCAAGTTACGGAGTCCGTTCTTATCCGACTCAGGCCTTTATCGATAAAGAAGGCAAACTAGTTAAGACCCAGCCAGGTTTTATGGACAAAGAAACTATTTTAAAGACTTTAAAAAGTATAGATTAGAGGCTCATCATGAATGATAAATTAAAAATAATTGTATTCATAGGAATCATCATTTGCGTTATTATCGGATTTTTATTTCTTTGGGAAAAAAGAAGCGCTAGCTACACCGATACCTCTCAAATTGAGAAGGCAGCAGTTAGTCAAGGGCAAAAAATCACGAAAAAAACTGAGCCAAGTAAAGATGCTGACCTACATGAAATCTATCTTGCGGGAGGCTGTTTCTGGGGAGTTGAAGAGTATTTTTCAAGAGTAGCAGGTGTGACAGATGCTGTTTCTGGCTATGCGAATGGCAGAGGAGAAACAACCCAGTATGAATTGATCGGCCAAACAGGCCATGCTGAGACTGTTCATGTGACCTACGATGCCAATCAAATTACTCTAAAAGAGATCTTGCTCCATTATTTCCGCATTATCAATCCAACTAGTAAAAATAAGCAGGGAAATGATGTGGGGACTCAGTACAGAACGGGAGTTTACTATAAGGATGAGCAGGACCTAGAAGTCATCAATCAAGTCTTTGATCAAGTTGCTCAGAAGTATGACCAGCCTCTAGCGGTTGAAAAGGAAGCCTTAAGAAATTTTATCGTAGCTGAGGACTACCACCAAGACTATCTCCAGAAAAATCCTAATGGATATTGCCATATCAATGTCAATCAAGCATCCTATCCTGTTATTGATGCGAGTAAATATCCAAAACCGAGTGACGATGAATTGAAAAAACTCCTCTCTCCTGAGGAATATGCAGTGACTCAAAATAGTCAAACAGAACGGGCCTTTTCAAATCGTTACTGGGATAAATTTGAAGCAGGCATTTATGTAGATGTAGCAACTGGAGAACCTCTCTTTTCTTCGAAAGATAAATTTGAATCGGGTTGTGGTTGGCCAAGTTTTACCCAGCCTATCAGTCCAGATGTTGCGACCTATAAGGAAGACAAGTCTTATAATATGGTCAGAACAGAAGTCAGAAGCCGAACTGGTGATTCTCATCTAGGACATGTCTTTACAGACGGGCCTCAGGACAAGGGAGGGCTTCGCTATTGTATTAATAGCCTGTCTATCCGTTTTATTCCAAAGAATCAAATGGAAGAAAAGGGTTATGGTTATTTGTTAGATTATGTTGAGTGAACGTGATATTCTTAAAAATAGTTTACTAAAAATGTTTTGGATTCATATTTGATTTTTTTAGAAGTGTTGACTTTAATATTTGAAGCCTAATTGCTCTTAAATAAAGATATTTTTAAATAAAAGAAAAAAATTATCAAAAAACGATAAAAAAGTGTTGCATTTCAAAAAAATTATGCTATACTAGATATATCGATAAACAATAATAAGTTTTCGAGTAGTAACAAAAAGAGCTCATTTGTTGCTAAAACAAAAATACTTTATAAAAGAGGAAATCATCATGAAAAAAACTACATCAACTAAAATCGTAAACTTTGCTAAATCACTTGTTACACTAGGCTCTAATTTCGGAATCTTTACCCTCAGTTTCTTTAGTATTGCATCATTAGTTCTTCTCCTTGGTCAATTTGATATCAGCCAACTAATGCCTGAAGGTGGAGAGGTAACAAGGTCAGGCTACGAAGCGTGGGGAGGGGTTAATGCCTTTGTTCTAACCTTTGTTGCCGGTAATACACTTCTGACTTATGGCCTTATCAAATTAAAACAGTTTGCTAAGAACTTTAAGGAAAGCGATCTTTTTGAAGATACAACCATTTCATTCTTGAAAAAAGGTGCAGTTCTAATGACACTAGTAGGAGCAATCCAAGGTATTACAGAACTTATTCTTAACCCAGCTCATATTATTTTTAACTTCTCGATTGCAGCATTTTTGTTTATTGCTAGCTTGGTGCTTACTTCAATCAAAAATCAATTTTCAGATAAAGTAGCATAATGCATGTACGTAACACTTACTAATATTGTATAATATAGTAGAGATTAGAAACGAGGTTTTGAAATTAATGTCTAAGAAAAATTCCTACTTACCATTTGCTTTAGGTTTTATTAATATCCTACTTTTTATCTTGGGAGTGTCTTTGGTTATATCCATCCTTTTAACAGTTTTCAATGTAACTGAGATTAACCTATTTAACCTTGGGACTATTTCCTTAAAACCTGATATGGTGAATACTTCAATTCTAGTGAGTGCTTTGTCCTTTATCAATAGCTTTATCATTCTGTTTGTACTATTTTGTGTTAGACAGTTCTTCCAAAATATTATTCATGAACAGATTTTTACAAGTTATAATGTCAAACTTGCTAATCGTATCTCTATTTCCCTCTTTATTGCCTCATTTCTAGGAGATGGTATTTTGACACTCAATGGTTATTCATTTCTAAATATAACTTTCATGGTTACTGCTCTCGTTGTTTGGACAATTGGTAAAGTCCTTGAAAAAGCAAACGAAATTGCAGAAGAAAATGAGTTTACAATTTAGAGAAAGGAGAATATCACATGATTGTTATTAATCTAGATGTCGAATTAGCAAAGAAAAAAATGCGTTCAGGAGATTTAGCAGAACGTGTAGGTATTACTCCCGCAAATCTTTCAATACTGAAAACAGGTAAGGCTAAGGCTATACGTTTTTCAACACTAGAAGCCATTTGTAAAGAACTTGGTTGCCAACCTGGTGATATATTGGAATATGTGCCAGATTAAAAAGTGGTTCAGCATAAGCTGAACCTTTTTATTTTGTTAAATTATATAAAGAATTCTAAAACATTTCCTGATAATCTGATAAAAAATACTGACTAGATAAATTCTAGGGACCTTCTTATTTATGGTATACTTAGGATATGCATAGAAAAACAGTGATTGATTTTAGGGCTTTGGGCGAGAGATATACCTTTACCCAGCCTATCAAAGAGTTAAAAACCAGAGATTTAGCAAAAGTAGCAGACTTGCTGGCACAAGTGGAAAGCTACCAAGAGCAGGGCTATTATGTAGTTGGTTATGTCAGCTATGAGGCTGCGCCAGCTTTTGAGGAGAAGTTAGCGGTTCACGAGGGTCCCTTGTTAAGAGAGTATCTCCTCTATTTCACTATTCATGATAGTGTAGAAAAATCCAGTATCCCTCTGACTTATGAGGAGGTGGATTTGCCATCAAATTGGCAGGAAGTAACATCTGCTGAGGACTACGAAAAGGCTATTGCCCAAATTCACCATCATTTACGACAAGGCGATACTTATCAGGTCAATTATACGGTCCAACTCAAACAGAATTTAAGTGCCAATCCTTTTGCTATCTACAATCGTATGGTGGTGGAGCAGGAAGCGGGATATAATGCCTACGTAGAGCACGATGATATGGCAGTGATTTCCATGAGCCCTGAACTCTTTTTTGAGCAAAATGGTCGTGAGTTGACCACTCGTCCTATGAAGGGGACTACTAAACGTGGTCTGACTGACGATGAAGACTTGAAAGAGGCCACTTGGCTGGAACAGGATCCCAAAAATCGTTCAGAAAACATGATGATAGTGGACCTCTTGCGAAATGACATGAATCGTATTTCTGAGGTTGGTAGTGAGCATGTGGAGCGTTTATGCCAAGTAGAGCAGTATTCTACAGTTTGGCAGATGACTTCGACTATCAAGAGTCAGTTACGACCGGATGTTGATCTAGTAGAAATCTTCCGTTCACTCTTTCCATGTGGCTCCATCACAGGAGCTCCCAAGATAGCGACCATGGAAATTATCAAAAACTTGGAACCGCAAGCTAGAGGAGTTTACTGTGGAACTGTTGGCCTCCTACTTCCCAATGGACGACGGATTTTCAATGTAGCTATTCGAACTATTCAACTGCATGGAGGGCAAGCTATCTATGGTGTCGGAGGTGGCATCACTTGGGATAGTACTTGGGAGTCAGAATACCGTGAAGTCCATCAAAAGGCAGCTGTTCTTTACCGAAAACAACCTCGTTTTCAATTGATTACGACAGGGAAAATCAGCCAGAAAAAATTGCTCTTTGAAAAGCAACATCTAGAAAGATTGAAAAAGGCTAGTCGTTATTTTGCCTTTCCATTTGACCAAGAAGTTTTGAAACAAAAAATAGAGAAGGAGTACCAGTCTTGTGGCGTCCATCAAGATTATCGGATACGAATCAGTCTCAGCAAATCTGGAGAGATTGAAATTGAACGACAAGTATTGACACCGCTTAGCTCTAGTTTTTGTCAGGCCAAGCTTTGTCAGAAAGCAGCTGATTTGGAGCAGGCCTTTACCTACTTTAAGACGACACACCGACCACATTTGACAGTGGGAGAGCAGGAAATCATCTATCACACTGCTGATGGAAAATTACTTGAAACCTCTATTGGGAATCTGGTCTTAAAAATGGATGGCAAGCTCTATACACCTCCTAGTCAGCTAGGTCTTTTACCAGGAATTTATCGCCAGCATTTACTTGAAATCGGGCAGCTGGAAGAGAGGGTCTTAACCATAGAAGATTTGAAGCAAGCAGAAGTCATCTATGGCTGTAATGCAGTGAGAGGCTTGTATGAGTTGTCAGTAAAGGAGGACTAAATGAAACTAATATTTTTACACGGTTTAGGACAGTCAGCATATAGTTGGAAAGAAGTTCAGGATTTTCTCGCAGATTATCCCTCTGAAGCCCTAGAGTTATTCCCTTCCGGAGTTGCTACCTACCAAGAAGCTAAGGAGCACATTTATCAGCACTTGTCAGAGGAGACAGAACCTTTTGTCTTAATCGGTTTGTCCTTAGGGGCTGCACTTGCATTGGAGCTTTCAAGTTCTGATATATCAAATCTTCAGGCCTTGGTTTTGTCAGGCTGTCCACTGAAACTAGCGGGTAACATTCCTTTTTATATTCAGTTGCTGATATTTAAATTGCTTCCCAAAAGGATATTTGAGAAACAGGGAGCAGATAAGGCTCTTATGGTTGGAGTTTCTGAGGAATTAAAGACACTTGATTTAAGAGAGATTGCAAGGAATTGTCCCTATCCAAGCTTGTTAATTTGTGGTAGTCAGGATAAGCCTAATCTCAGTTCAATGAAAGCTATTCAAGAACTGATGCCAAATTCCCAGTTCCAGATTATCCCTGAGGGCCCTCATATCTTGAATAGGGCCAAACCAAAAGAGTTTGCAGAAATAACTAGAAGTTTTCTTGAATTGCTGAAATAAGTTTGATAAAATAATATCGAGATTAATATTATAATTTTTGGAGGAAATCATGAACAAACGTCATTTATTAAAACTTGGTCTAGCTTCTTTACCTGCTCTAGCTTTGTTTTTACATCCAGTTGTGGCAGATGAAAGTATCCATTTTTCAAGCTGTAAGGAAGCTTGGGAGAATGGTTATGCAGATATTCATAAGGGAGAACCAGGGTATTCTGCTACTCTAGATAAAGATCATGATGGGATTGCCTGTGAATCAAAGAATGCGCCTAAGGGTGTTTTAAAAGAGAAAAAGTCGAGTACATCTCAAACTAACACCAATGTAGCACCTACCCCAAGTGTAGCAGCTGAAAGTGGCTGGGTTCGTCAAAATGGGTCTTGGTACTATTTTTCTGAAAATGGGAAAACAGTAACAAATACTTGGCAGGGTGCTTACTATCTCAAGTCAGATGGAAGAATGGCTGAGAATGAGTGGGTATACGATAACTATTACCAAGCCTGGTATTACCTTAAATCAGATGGATCTTATGCACGTAATGCTTGGCAGGGAAGTTACTATCTCAAATCAGATGGTAAGATGGCTCAGGGTGAATGGATTTATGATTCTTACTACAAAGCTTGGTATTACCTCAAATCAGATGGAGCTTATGCGCATAATACTTGGCAAGGTTCATATTACCTCAAGTCAAATGGGAAAATGGCTCAGAGTGAGTGGGTCTATGATTCTTCTTACCAAGCCTGGTATTACTTGAAATCAGATGGATCTTATGCTCGCAATGCATGGCAAGGAAATTACTATTTGAAATCGGATGGTAAAATGGCTAAGAATGAGCGAGTGGATGGTGGACGCTATTATGTAGATGCTTCTGGTTTGTGGAAACCATAGAGTAGAAATAATCTGGAAAGGTAATGCAAAGCTTTGCACAAATCTAACGATTTTGTTATACTATGTCTGTAAGCATTTCCATTAATAAATATAAAGGAGAAAAAGATGAGTCAAAAGATTATTGGGATTGACCTTGGTGGAACTTCTGTCAAGTTTGCAATTTTAACTCAAGAAGGAGAAATCCAAGAAAAATGGTCTATTAAGACTAACATTTTGGATGAAGGAAGCCATATCGTAGACGATATGATTGAATCAATTCAACATCGTTTGAACTTGCTTGGATTGTCAGCTACGGATTTCCAAGGGATTGGTATGGGTTCACCTGGTGTGGTTGATCGTGAAAATGGAACTGTTATCGGAGCCTACAACCTCAACTGGAAAACTCTTCAACCAATCAAAGAAAAGATGGAAAAAGCCTTGGGTATTCCATTCTTTATTGACAATGACGCTAACGTAGCTGCTCTTGGTGAGCGTTGGATGGGGGCCGGTGAAAACCAACCAGACGTTGTCTTTATGACTCTGGGTACAGGTGTTGGTGGCGGTATCGTGGCAGAAGGCAAATTGCTCCACGGTGTTGCAGGTGCTGCAGGTGAACTTGGACACATCACTGTTGACTTTGACCAACCAATCCCATGTACTTGTGGTAAAAAAGGCTGTCTTGAGACAGTAGCTTCAGCAACAGGTATTGTCAACTTGACTCGTCGTTATGCAGATGAGTATGAAGGTGATGCAGCCTTAAAACGCTTGATTGATGACGGAGAAGAAGTAACTGCTAAAACCGTCTTTGATTTGGCAAAAGAAGGGGACGACCTCGCTTTGATCGTTTACCGTAACTTCTCACGTTACTTGGGTATTGCATGTGCCAACATCGGTTCTATCCTAAATCCATCAACAATCGTTATCGGTGGTGGAGTTTCAGCTGCTGGGGAATTCCTTCTCCAAGGTGTGCAAAAGGTTTATGATGAAAATACCTTCCCACAAGTTCGTACAACAACGAAATTAGCTCTTGCGACTCTAGGAAATGACGCTGGAGTTATCGGAGCAGCATCTCTTGTCTTGCAATAAGAAACAAAAGAAGGAGAAAATCACTATCTTGAAGCGAGTGATTTTCCTCCTTTCTTTTTTTATGCTATACTAGTTAAGAATAAACGTTGAGGAGAGAGTAAATGACAAAAGCAGATAAGATTTTTAAAGAAAATATTGAGCGAATTCTCAATGAAGGAGTCTTTTCAGAACAAGCTCGTCCCAAGTATAAGGATGGAACAGTTGCCAACTCCAAGTACATTACAGGTGCTTTTGCAGAGTATGATTTGTCTAAGGGTGAATTTCCAATTACAACCTTGCGTCCAATTGCTATCAAATCAGCCATTAAAGAAGTGCTCTGGATTTACCAAGATCAATCAAATAGCCTGGAAGTTCTCAATGATAAGTACAATGTTCACTACTGGAATGACTGGGAAGTAGGAGATACAGGGACAATCGGTGAGCGTTACGGGGCTGTTGTTAAGAAGCATGACATCATTAACAAGATTCTCAAACAGTTGGAAGCTAATCCTTGGAACCGTCGTAATATCATCTCTCTCTGGGACTACCAAGCCTTCGAAGAAACAGATGGCCTTCTTCCGTGTGCCTTCCAGACCATGTTTGATGTCCGTCGAGTAGATGGGGAAATTTACCTGGATGCAACCTTGACCCAGCGTTCTAACGATATGCTGGTTGCTCATCACATCAATGCCATGCAGTATGTAGCTCTTCAAATGATGATTGCCAACCACTTTGGTTGGAAAGTTGGAAAATTCTTCTATTTTATCAATAACCTTCATATCTATGACAATCAATTTGAACAAGCTCAGGAATTGCTCCGTCGTGAACCTTCAAATTGCCAACCACGTTTGGTCTTGAATGTACCAGACAAGACCAACTTCTTTGATATTAAAGCAGAAGATTTTGAGTTGGTTGACTATGATCCAGTGAAACCGCAATTGAAATTTGATTTGGCTATTTAAGAACAACAAAAGAAGTTGGAATTTCCAACTTCTTTTTGTTTATTAGCGTGATACGCGACGGCGAGCTGCTTTTTTACGGTTTTCTTCGATGAAAGCTGCTTTTTGTTCTTCTGGTTCAATCACTTTCTTTTTGAATGCGTATACTGCACCTGCAACAGCAGCCACAGTTCCTGCAACACCTGTTACGAGACCTTTAGCAAATCCTTTAGCCATGAGTCTTCCTCCTTTTATTTATAAATCAGACGGAAATAGCTTAAGAGATAGCATTTTTCTGCCTGTCCATTTTGTGATATAATAATAGTAACGAAAAAATGGGAATTTTTCAAGGAAAAACGATGAAAACAAAAATAATTGTGATTGTTGGTCCAACAGCTGTTGGAAAGACTGCACTAGCCATTGAAGTTGCTCAGCGATTTAATGGCGAAGTAGTCAGTGGAGATAGCCAACAAGTCTACCGAGGGCTAGATATTGGAACGGCCAAGGCTAGTCCAGAGGAGCAGGCAACTGTCCCTCATCACTTGATTGATGTGAGAGATGTAACCGAGTCTTACTCGGCTTTTGATTTTGTTTCAGAGGCCAAGACAGCTATTGAGGATATTCAAAGCCGAGGTAAGCTTGCAATTATTGCTGGTGGGACTGGACTTTATATCCAGAGTCTGCTAGAAGGCTATCATCTTGGTGGGGAGACACCCCATGAGGATATTTTAGCTTATCGTGCTAGTCTAGAACCTTTTTCAGATGAGGAGTTAGCACATCTGGTGGATCAAGCAGGCCTTGAAATTCCCCAATTTAATCGTCGCCGTGCTATGCGTGCCTTGGAAATTGCCCATTTTGCTCAAGATTTGGAAAATCAAGAGACTTTATATGAGCCACTGGTTATTTGTTTGGACGATGAGCGCAGTCAATTGTATGAACGGATTAACCATCGTGTGGATTTCATGTTTGAAGCTGGACTATTGGATGAGGCCAAGTGGTTGTTTGACCATTATCCAGATGTGCAGGCAGCCAAAGGTATTGGATACAAGGAACTTTTTCCTTATTTTAGAGGGGAGCAAAGTTTGGAGGAGGCTAGCGATAGTCTCAAGCAGGCGACTCGTCGATTTGCCAAGCGCCAGCTAACCTGGTTCCGCAATCGCATGCAGGTGACCTTTTATCAGATAGGAGAATCTGGTGTAAAAGAGCGTATTTTAAGCCAGATTGAGGAGTTCTTAAATGATTGAAACGGAGAAAAAAGAGGAGCGAGTCCTGCTGATTGGTGTTGAACTGCAGGGAATGGATAATTTTGACCTCTCCATGGAAGAACTGGCTAGTCTAGCCAAAACAGCTGGAGCAGTTGTAGTCGATAGCTACAGACAAAAACGAGAAAAATACGACTTCAAGACCTTTGTCGGTTCTGGTAAGTTGGAAGAAATTGCTCAAATGGTGGATGCAGAAGAAATCACAACTGTCATTGTCAACAACCGTCTGACACCTCGTCAAAATGTCAATTTAGAGGAAGTCTTAGGTGTCAAGGTCATTGACCGTATGCAGTTGATTTTAGATATCTTTGCTATGCGAGCTCGAAGCCATGAAGGTAAGCTACAAGTTCATCTTGCACAACTCAAGTATCTCTTGCCTCGTTTGGTTGGTCAGGGGATTATGCTCAGCCGTCAGGCAGGGGGAATTGGTTCTCGTGGTCCAGGTGAAAGCCAGCTGGAGCTTAACCGTCGTAGTGTTCGAAATCAAATAACGGATATTGAACGTCAACTCAAGGTGGTGGAGAAAAATCGGGCGACAGTTCGAGAAAAACGTCTCGAGTCAAGTACCTTTAAGATTGGTTTGATTGGCTACACCAATGCTGGAAAGTCAACTATTATGAACACCCTAACCAGTAAGACTCAGTATGAGGCAGATGAACTCTTCGCGACCTTGGATGCGACAACTAAAAGCATTCATCTAGGGGGCAATCTTCAAGTTACTCTGACTGATACTGTTGGGTTTATCCAAGACTTGCCGACAGAGTTGGTGTCGAGTTTTAAATCAACCCTTGAAGAAAGCAAGCATGTAGATCTCTTAGTTCATGTTATTGATGCTAGCAATCCTTACCATGAGGAGCATGAAAAAACAGTTCTTTCTATCATGAAAGATTTGGATATGGAGGATATTCCTCGCTTGACCCTTTATAATAAAGCAGATTTGGTGGAAGACTTTACGCCTACTCAAACGCCATATGCTCTGATTTCTGCTAAATCTAAGGATAGTCGAGAACAGTTGCAGGCTTTATTGCTAGATAAGATCAAGGAAATTTTTGAACCCTTTACGCTACGCGTGCCTTTTTCTAAATCCTACAAGATTCATGATTTGGAAAGTGTTGCGATTCTTGAAGAACGGGACTATCAAGATGACGGCGAAGTCATTAGAGGATACATTTCTGAGAAAAATAAATGGAGATTAGAAGAATTTTATGACTGATATCAAAACTTTGGCACTCAAGTATGGTGGATATACGAGTCTAGACAAGGTTTATCTAGACCAGCTTTTAGCTGGTAGGTCTGAAGAGGAGCAACTAGCTCTCATCACACCTCCACCAAGCGTGGTTAATGCCTACTTTGCAGAGCTTTACCAGAAAAAGAGCCCTGATGCTGCGACAGTTTATTTTGCGGAGCTAACTCAAGAGCTAAATCTTTTTAATGCTGAACCAAGTTTTACCATAGAAAACAAGCCTTTTATTCGTCTGAATCTATCTGGTAAATCCTTTGGATTTTGCTACGAGAAAGAAGGTCTTGGTCGCATTTTCTCAGAGAACGAGGAAGCAATTACGGATGAATTACTCTTTGAAATTGCACAAATTTTCCCTCACCAGCTGGTTTTTGAGGAGTCTGGAAAGATTTATATGAAGGCTGTTGGAGATGAGGAAGTTGTTAGCGTAAAAAGTTTAACTGCTTTGACGGACTTGGAAAGCTTGGCTGATGGTCGCAAGCGTCTCAAAGGCTATAGTCAAGAAGATTTACTACAAGAGGCTAAAGCCTATACTGGTAAGCTTTATTATCGCTCAGAAAACCGCACCGCTATGTTATATATTGATTAATTAGAAAGTAGCAAATGGATATTCAATTTTTAGGAACAGGGGCTGGTCAGCCCTCTAAAGCCCGCAACGTTTCAAGCCTAGCCCTGAAACTCTTGGATGAGATTAACGAAGTATGGCTCTTTGATTGTGGAGAAGGAACGCAAAATCGCATTCTGGAAACCACGATTCGACCACGTAAGGTCAGCAAAATCTTTATCACTCACTTGCATGGAGATCATATCTTTGGTCTGCCTGGATTTCTTTCTAGCCGTGCCTTTCAAGCGAATGAAGAGCAGACAGATTTGGAAATCTATGGACCTCAAGGTATCAAGTCTTTCGTCTTGACCAGCCTTCGTGTGTCAGGTTCTCGTTTGCCTTACCGTATTCATTTTCATGAGTTCGCCCAGGATTCCCTAGGGAAAATTCTCGAAACGGATAAATTCACGGTTTATGCAGAGGAGTTGGACCATACTATTTTCTGTGTCGGCTATCGTATCATGCAAAAGGACCTAGAAGGCACTCTGGATGCTGAGAAACTCAAGGCTGCCGGCGTACCATTTGGACCGCTTTTTGGTAAAATCAAAAACGGCCAGGATGTTGTTCTAGAAGACGGCACCGAGATTAAGGCGGCAGACTATATCTCAGCACCGCGACCTGGTAAGATTATCACTATCTTAGGTGACACTCGAAAAACCAATGCCAGTGTGCGTCTGGCTGTCAATGCAGATGTCCTTGTCCATGAGTCCACTTATGGTAAAGGTGATGAAAAAATTGCCCGCAATCATGGTCACTCAACCAATATGCAGGCTGCCCAAGTAGCGACAGAAGCGGGAGCCAAACGACTCTTGCTCAACCATATCAGCGCCCGTTTTCTTTCAAAGGACATTAGCCAGCTTAAGAAAGATGCTGCAACGATTTTTGAAAATGTACATGTGGTCAAAGACTTGGAAGAAGTGGAAATCTAGAAGATTGAGAAAGGATAAGTATGTCTACGATTCTCATTACAGGAGCTAGTGGTGGCCTAGCTCAAGAAATGGTCAAACTCTTGCCAAATGATCAACTGATCTTGCTAGGTAGAAACAAGGAAAAATTAGCTCAACTATACGGAAATCATCCACAGGCTGAATTGATTGAAATTGATATTACCGACGCTCAAGCTTTAGAAGAACTAGTTGCTGAACTCTATCAGCGTTATGGTAAGATTGATGTCTTAATTAACAACGCTGGATATGGGATTTTTGAAGATTTTGACAAGATTTCTGATCAAGATATTCATCAAATGTTTGAGGTCAACACCTTTGCTCTCATGAATCTATCCCGTTTGATTGCGGCTGGTATGAAGGAGATTCGAAAAGGTCATATCATCAATATCGTTAGCATGGCAGGTCTGATAGCTACTGGCAAGTCTAGCCTTTACTCTGCGACCAAGTTTGCGGCCATTGGTTTTTCAAATGCTTTGCGCCTTGAACTCATGCCCTATGGTGTCTATGTGACAACTGTTAATCCAGGACCTATCCGTACAGGATTTTTCGACCAGGCAGACCCGGATGGGATTTATCTCAAGTCGGTTGATCGTTTCCTACTCGAGCCAGATACAGTAGCTAGAAAGATTGTCAAAACCATAGGAAAAAACAAACGTGAAATCAATCTTCCTCTCTTACTGAATCTAGCCCATAAGTTTTATACCCTCTTTCCCAAGTTAGCAGATAAGTTGGCTGGGGAAACCTTTAACTATAAGTAAAAATGCTATTCCCTTGAGGAATGGCTTTTTATTTTTTTCGGTTGCTAATTTGTAGAAAAATACCACATGATAAACAGGCAGTTTATAACGATTAAGCCCATTTAAGGTATAAATAGAGATAGGAAAGCAGAAAAGAGAGGATAAACTTCAAGTCTAACATAACTAAAAGTATATCTATAGCGGAAGCTTATGAAGTCAAGATAAAATAGGATTAAAAGAACTTGCCCTTTGTCAGATTGATTAGACTGTAAATTGGAGTTAGGAATATTCTTAGAATAGATGAAGAAAATTAAAAATGTTAAAACATCTTGACATTTTATCTATTTAGAGTATAATAAGAAATGTAAAGAGCTCTTGATATTATTACAAAAATTTGGAGGAACAAAGCCATGAAAAAGATGGATGAAATGGACAGATATATTCAGTTGCGTTCTGAGGAGTGGGGCTATAAAACAGCGCTTTTGGGTTTATGTGCATGGACAGGATTTAATATCTATCAAGCACTTGTTGGTGGTGGCAAACTTGAAATGCTTCCTTGCTTAATTTTGATCTTATCTGTAAGTGTGCAAGGATTTGCTCAAACCGCAATGAAACGTAATATAATTGCTGGTGATGAAGAGTATAAAGAACCAAATAAACTTGTTCAAGGAGTAATTTTGATGGTTGTTATCCTTATCGTAGTATTGGCTCTTGGCGTTTATTTTTTTCAGAAAGACTAATGCTGTATGAAAAATAATATCAAACAGTTAAGAAAGTCTGAGGGACTACGTCAGGAAGATATGGCAAGAATATTAGGCGTTAGTCGACAAACCATCATTGCTATCGAGAATGACAAGTACAATCCTACACTTGAACTAGCAATGAAAATTGCAAGGTTGCTACGACTACATGTTGAAGAAATTTTCATTTTAGAAGATTAAAGATATCAGATAGCATTTATTTTAATCATCTGATTCGTAATGATGAGAGAGTTTTCCGGTTCATGGAAACTCTCTTTTTAAAGCTCAAAAAGAGTCTACTCAATTTTACCTTTGTCTATCTTATATATCTATCGTAAAACTGGTATAAAATTTGCAAATAAACAGCTAAAATAGTATACTAGAACTAGCAATTACGAAAACGTTTGCGCAAGAACTGTAGTAGATTATTTAGGAGACACAATATGGAATTAACGGCCATTTATCATAGACCAGAATCAGAGTATGCTTATCTTTACAAAGAAGGTCAGCTACATATCCGAATCAGAACCAAGAAGGATGATGTCCAGAAGGTTATCTTACATTATGGAGATCCCTTTATTTTCATTGAGGATAAGTATGAAGCTAAGAAAGAAATGACTAAAGTAACCTCAGATGCCCTATTTGACTATTGGCAGGTTACAGTCTCTGTTGATTTTGCACGGATTCAATATCTCTTTGAGCTCCTTGATGAGAAAGGTCAGGGTGTTTTTTACGGTGATAAGGGGTGTGTAGAACATACTCAAGAAAACTTAGACGCTGAAGGAAATGGTTTCAAGCTTCCATACATTCACGAAATTGATGGTTGTCAGGTTCCTAGTTGGGTTTCAAATACCGTATGGTATCAGATTTTCCCAGAACGCTTTGCTAATGGCAATCCTAATTTGACCCCAGATGGAGCTCGAGAGTGGGATGCAGAGATTGCGCCTAACAGGGATGATTTTTTTGGTGGAGATTTACAAGGAATTATCGACCATCTAGACTATCTTAAAGACTTAGGAATCACAGGACTTTATCTATGTCCGATTTTCGAAGCGACGACCAATCACAAGTATGATACGACGGATTATTTTGAAATCGACCGTCACTTTGGAGACAAGGAAGTCTTCGCTAATCTCGTCGAGGAAGCCCACAAACGTGGCATCAAGATCATGCTAGATGCGGTGTTTAATCATATCGGCTACCAGTCGACTCAATGGCAGGATGTCCTAAAAAATGGAGAAAAGTCAGTTTATAAAGATTGGTTCCATATCCAAGAATTTCCAGTTACTGAGGATAAACTTCAGAATCCAAGAGAACTCCCTTATCATACCTTTGCCTTTGCTAGCTACATGCCTAAGTTGAATACAGCTAATCCGGAGGTTAGGGACTATCTTCTCAGTGTTGCTACTTACTGGATTGAAAATTTTGATATTGATGCTTGGCGCTTGGACGTTGCCAATGAAATTGACCATCAGTTCTGGAGAGATTTCAGAAAGGCAGTTCTCGCTAAAAAACCTGATTTGTATATCTTAGGTGAAATCTGGCATACGTCTCAGCCTTGGCTAAAAGGGGATGAGTTCCATGCGGTCATGAACTACCCGCTCTCTGAAAGTATTAAGGATTATTTCTTGCGTCAGCGTAAAAAGACAGAGCAGTTTATTTCAGAAATCAACAGCCAGTCTATGTACTACAAGCAACAAATCTCAGAGGTGATGTTTAATCTTCTGGATTCTCATGATACAGAGCGTATCCTTACAACTGCCAAAGGAAATATCCAGCATGTCAAGGCTGCCCTAACTTTCCTCTATCTTCAAAAAGGGACCCCTTGTATCTATTACGGAACAGAGTTGGCCCTAATTGGTGGACCAGACCCTGATTGCCGTCGTGTCATGCCTTGGGGCCGTGTTTCTGAAGACAATGACATGCTGAATTTTATGAAGAAATTGATCCAAGTCCGTAAGGAAGTGGCAAGTATTATTCAGCATGGAAATTATCGCTTGGAAGAAGTGAAATCAGATGTCCTATCTTTGAAGTGGAACTACCAAGGGAAAGAAGTTCAAGCAATCTTTAATCAGTCTTCTGAGAAATATACTTTAGACAGAGATTCAGTTGACTTAGCGAGCCATTGCCAGTTTGAAGATGGTCAGCAAGTCATCTTGCCAGATGGATTTGTTGTTTATATGCTAGACTAGCATGGTTCATTGGGGTATTATGTCATATCAGTGAAAAATAATTTAGAAGGTTGTTTCTATAAAGGAGCAGTCTTTTATTTTGTATATGATTTAGTAATTCTACATAATGCCTCAATACAGTTTTTTATATCCAATATTTTCTACTAATTTTAGTAATCATAGTCTGAAGTATGCTTTTTTCGAGAAACTATTGATGTATCTATTATAATTGTATAAAATATGAATGAAGATGATGACTCATGAAAATAAAGAGCAAGGATGGGCGAACATATTGATTGATAGTCGAGTAAGAGAATTCAACCAAAACTGGCATTTCAAGCTCAATGCCGATGCTAAAGATGCGGTCAAGCCAGATGCCGATGTTTCTAGTTGGAAGAAATTAGACCTTCCTCATGACTGGAGTATCTACAATGACTTTGATCATGACTCACCTGCCCAAAATGAAGGTGGGCAACTCAATGGTGGTGATGCTTGGTATCGTAAGACCTTTAAACTCGATGAAGAAGACCTCAATAAGAATGTTCGTATCACATTTGATGGGGTTTACATGGATTCTCAGGTTTATGTAAATGGTCAGCTAGTTGGTCACTATCCAAATGGTTACAACCAATTCTCATATGACATCACTGACTATCTTCATAAAGACGGTCGCGAGAATGTCGTAGTAGTGCATGCCATCAACAAACAACCAAGTAGCCGTTGGTACTCAGGAAGCGGGATTTACCGTGATGTTACCCTTCAAGTCACAGATAAGGTCCACACTGAGAAAAACGGAACAACTATCTTAACTCCAGACCTTGAAAAACAACAAAATGGTAAGGTAGATACTCATGTAACAAGTAAGATCGTCAATACTGATGATAAAGATCATGAAATTCTTGCTGAGTATCAAATCACTGAACGTAATGGTCAAGCTGTAACTGACCTAGTTCGTACAGCTAGTCAAGTCTTGAAAGCTCATCAATCAGCCAGCTTGAATGCTATTTTACAAGTTGATAAACCAAAACTTTGGACAGTTAATAGCGACAAGCCTGCCCTTTACGAATTGGTGACACGTGTTTATCGTGATGGTCAATTGGTCGATGCTAAAAAAGATTTGTTTGGTTACCGTTACTACAACTGGACACCAAATGAAGGCTTCTCTTTGAATGGTGAACGCATTAAATTCCATGGGGTTTCTCTTCACCATGACCATGGAGCTCTTGGAGCTGAAGAAAACTATAAAGCAGAATACCGCCGTCTGAAACAAATGAAGGATATGGGTGTAAACTCAATTCGTACAACCCACAACCCAGCTAGTGAGCAGACTTTGCAGATTGCTGCTGAGCTTGGTTTGTTGGTCCAAGAAGAAGCCTTTGATACTTGGTATGGTGGTAAGAAACAGTATGACTACGGTCGCTTCTTTGACAAAGATGCAACTCACCCAGACGCTAAAAAAGGTGAAAAATGGTCTGATTTTGACCTTCGTACCATGGTTGAACGAGGAAAGAACAACCCTACTATCGTTATGTGGTCTATCGGTAATGAAATCGGTGAAGCAGACGGGAAACCTCGTTCTCTAGCAACTGTTAAACGCTTGGTTCAAGTGATCAAGGCAGTTGATAAGACACGCTATGTCACTATGGGAGCAGACAAGTTCCGCTTTGGTGATGGTAGTGGTGATCATGAAAAGATTGCGAACGAACTTGATGCGGTTGGATTTAACTATTCAGAAGACAACTACAAGAAGCTTCGTGCGAAACATCCAAATTGGTTGATTTACGGTTCAGAAACTTCTTCAGCAACTCGTACTCGTGGTAGCTATTTTCGTCCAGAAAGTGAGCTAGTTCACAGTAACCAAGCTTACCGTCATTATGAGCAGTCAGACTACGGTAATGACCGTGTTGGTTGGGGTAAAACAGCCACTGCATCGTGGACTTTTGACCGTGACAATGCTGGTTATGCTGGTCAGTTTATCTGGACGGGTACCGACTATATCGGTGAACCTACTCCATGGCACAACCAAAATAACACACCAGTTAAGAGTTCTTACTTCGGTATCGTAGATACAGCCGGCATTCCAAAGAATGACTACTACTTGTATCAAAGCCAATGGGTTTCTGCTGAGAAGAAACCAATGGTTCACCTGCTTCCTCACTGGAATTGGGAAGACTCTAGTATAAAAGAGAATGTAGCGGATGCAGATGGTAAGATTCCTGTTCGTGCATTTTCAAATGCTGCCAGTGTGGAACTATTCTTGAATGGTGAGTCCTTAGGTAAGAAAACATTTAACAAGAAACAAACAAGTGATGGACGTACTTACCAAGAAGGTGCCAATGCAAATGAACTTTACCTTGAGTGGAAGGTTGCTTATCAACCTGGAACATTGGAAGCAGTAGCTCGTGATGAGGCTGGTAATGAAATTGCTCGTGATAAGGTTACGACTGCTGGTGAGCCTGCAGGTGTTCGCTTAGTCAAAGAAGAAAATGCTATCGCAGCTGATGGAAAAGACCTCACTTATATCTATTACGAAATTGTTGACAGTAAAGGTAACGTAGTTCCTACAGCCAATAATCTTGTTCGCTTCCAGTTGCATGGACAAGGTCAGATTGTCGGTGTGGATAACGGGGAACAAGCCAGCCGTGAACGTTACAAAGAACAAGCAAATGGTTCATGGATTCGCAAAGCCTTTAATGGTAAGGGTGTTGTGATTGTCAAATCAACTGAGCAAGCAGGTAAATTCACCTTGACTGCTCACTCTGATTTCTTGAAATCTGGTCAAACAACTATCTTCACAGGTAAGAAAGACCAAGAGGAAAAAACTGTTTTAGGTACAGAGGTTTCTAAAGTTCGTACAGTAATCGGTCAAGCAGCGAAAATGCCTTCAAAAGTAGGATTTATCTACAGTGATGGCAGCCGTGCAAAACTTCCAGTAGAATGGTCCGCAGTTGATGTCAACCAACCTGGTATTTTTACTGTTAAAGGTGTGGCTGACGGAAGAGATGTAGAAGCGCGTGTTGAAGTCTTGGCGCTCGAAGCAGAATTACCTGTAGTTAAGAGAATTGCACCAAGTACAGATCTGAGTACGGTTGATCCATCTGTTACCTATGTATTGTCAGATGGTACTCTAGGAAACTATGACGTTGATAGGTGGGAAGTTGCAGCTGAAGATCAAGCTAAATTAACTATCCCAGGCTCTCGTATCCAAGCCAAAGGAATTTCAGGCGATGATGAAATCGCTACGACCTTTGTAGTCGCAGAAGGTCAAGCGGCCTCACCAGTAGTACCGACTGTAACTGTTGCAGACCAGCCTGTAGAAGGGCTCTCAACTGACCAACCGGTTCTATACCATAAACTTGCTTATGGAGCTACTTTGCCTGAAGTCAAAGCTTTAGCTGAAAATGCGAAAGTGACTGTTATTCAAGCTAACGAAGCAAATGGTATGCGTGCTAGTATTTATGTTCAACCAAATGATGGTGGAGCACTTCAGACTTATGCTATCCAATTCTTACAAGAAGCTCCTCAGATTGAACGTTTAAGCCTAGAAGTTGAAAATGCAGACGCACTGAAAGAAGACCAAACAGTTGGTATCAAAGTCTTGGCTCATTATCAAGATGGAACTCAGGCCGTATTAAAAGCTGACAAGGTATCCTTCTCAACATCAGGTGAAGGAGACGTAGCTGTTCGTAAAGGTATGCTTGAATTGCATAAACCTGGTCAAGTAACTTTGAAAGCTCAATTTGAAGGAGCTGAAGGTCAGATTGACTTGAACATCCAGGCAAATACTGAAAATAAAGTTGTCCAGGCTATTCGTCCAGTAAGTGTCGTGACAGGTTTGAACCAAGAACCAAGTCTACCTGATACAGTAACTGTAGAGTACGATAAAGGATTTCCAAAAGTTCACAAGGTAACTTGGCAAGCAGTTGCTAAGGAAGACCTTGCTAAATACCATAGCTTTGATGTTCTTGGTAAAGTAGAAGGAATTGAGAACGAAGCTCATGCTAAAGTTTCTGTAGAAAGTATCATTGCAGTCGAAGAAGTGACTACAACAACTCCGGTTTCAGAAGCTCCTCAATTACCAGAAAGCGTCCGTACTTACCACTCAAATGGCCAAGTATCTTCAGCTAAAGTGACTTGGGATGCTATTGACCCAAGCCAATATGCAACTGAAGGTAACTTTACAGTGACAGGGCATGTCGAAGGGACTCAGTTACCAACAAAACTTCATGTTCGTGTGTCTGCTCAGACAGAAACTGGTGCTAATATTTCTGACCAGTGGACAGGTTCAGAGTTGCCACTTGCCTTTGCATCAGACTCAAATCCAAGTGACTCAGTAGCCAATGTCAATGACAAACTAATCTCATTTAATGATCAACCGGCAAACCGCTGGACAAACTGGAAACGTACAAGTGAAGCATCGGTCGGAATCCTATTTGGTGATTCTGGTATCCTGTCTAAACGTTCGGTTGACAATCTCAATGTTGCCTTCCACGAAGACCACGGTGTTGGTGCACCTAAGTCTTATGTCATCGAATACTATGTAGGAACAGATGTTCCAACAGTTCCTAAGAACCCAAGCTTTGTAGCTAGTGAAGACCACGTCTTTAACGATGACAATAACTGGAAACAAGTGACAAATCTTAAAGCTCCAGATCAAGTGAGAGCTGGAGAAATGACTCACTTTAGCTTTGATAAAGTCAATACCTATGCGGTTCGTATCCGTATGGTTAGACCAGATGGTAAATGGGGTACTTCCATTACAGAAATTCAAATCTTCTCTAAACAAGTAGCTGCAGCTAAGAAAGCTCAAGCTCAAATCCAAGTAGATGGAAAAGATTTGCCAAACTTTAACCCTGGCTTGACTGACTATTATCTAGAAGCTAAAGAAGACGAAGCACCAACAGTAACGGCAAGTGTATCAGATAATGGTATTGCTACAGTGATTCCAAGCGTGCGTGAAGGGGATCCAGTTCGTGTTGTCGTTAAGGCTGAAAACGGAGATATTCTAGGTGAATACCATCTCCACTTCTGTTGAGCACACACGTGGAAGTAATGAGAAAAACTGAAGCAGAGAGGACCAAAGTGTCCTCTCTTTTCTATCTTATATTTGCTTTAATTCTCACTGCAAAAGAGTTATAATAAAGATGAAAATAGGGATAGAAGAGGAGGAGATAGGATGGCTTACATTGAAATGAAAAATAGCTATAAGAGATATCATACTGGAGAAACAGAAATTGTAGCCAATCGTGACGTCAACTTCGAGATTGAAAAGGGAGAACTGGTCATTATCCTTGGTTCATCTGGAGCAGGAAAGTCAACGGTCTTAAATATTCTAGGTGGAATGGATACCAATGATGAAGGACAAGTTTGGATTGACGGAATCAATATCTCGAATTTCACTTCTCATCAGAGAACCAACTATCGTAGAAATGACGTTGGTTTTGTCTTTCAGTTTTATAACTTGGTTGCTAACTTGACTGCTAAAGAAAATGTCGAGTTGGCATCAGAAATTGTCTTAGATGCCTTAGATCCTGAGCAAGTTCTAAAGGTCGTAGGTCTAGGCCATCGTCTCAATAATTTTCCAGCTCAGCTATCAGGTGGTGAACAACAACGGGTAGCAATAGCTCGAGCTGTGGCTAAAAATCCCAAAATTCTCCTCTGTGATGAACCAACGGGAGCTTTGGACTACCAGACTGGTAAGCAGGTTTTAAAGATTCTTCAAGAAATGTCATGTAAGAAGGGCGCTACCGTTGTCATCGTGACCCACAATGCTTCCCTAGCTCCTATAGCTGATCGGGTGATTCAGATACATGATGCCAGTGTCAAGAGCGTTGTTATCAATCCTCAACCACAGGATATTGATGATTTGGAGTACTGATATGAAAAGGAAGATATATTGGAAAGACCTGCTCCAGTCTTTCACAGGTTCAAAAGGGCGATTTCTATCCATTCTAACTTTGATGATGTTAGGTTCTTTGGCCCTAGTCGGTCTCAAAGTGGCCAGTCCCAATATGGAGCGAACAGCTTGGACTTTTCTGAAAAATACCAATGCGGCAGATGTGACCATCATAGGAGATTATGGGCTTGATCAGGCAGACCAGGCAGAATTGCAAACTCTATCAGGAGCAGATGTCGAGTTTGGTTATATGACAGATTTGATTCTGGCAAATAGTGAAGATGCCATACGAATCTTTTCAAATACTGATAAGATTTCAAAATTTCAAGTAACGGAAGGTCGTTTGCCTGAAAAAGAAGATGAATTGGCCTTGGCGGACTTTTGGAAAGATCAATATCAGATTGGTCAAGTCATTTATTTGAGTCAAAAAAAAGGCAGTAATTCTCAATTAAAGCGGGATAGTTATACCATTACAGGCTTTGTCCACTCTCCAGATATTTTTTCAAAATCAGATATGGGGAGTTCAGCCAGTGGTAATGGGAACTTAGTAGCATATGGTGTTGTAACTGAAGAAAATTTTAAGAGCTCTGTTTACACGATTGCCCGCCTGCGTTTTGCTAGCCTAACAGATGTCAATCCTTTCTCTAGTGATTACGAAAAGAAGCTAGAGGAAGAAGAGGAGACTTTAAAGGAACTAGTTGCTGATAATGGTCAAGCTCGACTTGAGAAAATGAAGAAAGACGCTCAAAAATCACTTGATGAAGGAAAGAAGCAACTGGACCAGGTAGAGACCAACCTGGTAGCTGGCAAGAAACGTCTACAAGAAATCGAGACTCAGCTTCAAGGACAAGAAGTACAGTTAAGCCAACTTCCAGAACCACAAAAGAGCCAAGTTTCGAGCCAGATAGAAGAAGCTAAAGAACAATTGAAACAAGAAAAGGAAAAACTAAGTCATGCTGAGTCAGATTTTGCTAGTGAGAAGGCTAAATGGCAGACCAGTCAGGATGAAGTCAATGCTCTGACAGAGCCAACCTATCATGTTTACAATCGAAAAAGCTCTCCTACTGGTCAAGGTTATCTCATGTATAGTAACTCAGCCATGAGTATTCGTGCCGTGGGAAATATCTTTCCAGTTGTTCTCTATGCCGTCGCAGCCATGGTTACCTTTACAACTATGACACGTTTTGTGGATGAGGAAAGGACCAATGCAGGAATCTTTAAAGCTCTAGGCTACCATAGCAAAGACATCATTGCTAAGTTTGTGATTTATGGTCTAGTTGCTGGAACGCTTGGAACTCTTCTAGGAATTCTAATTGGCCATTATGTTTTAGCACCCACAATCTCACATATCATCACCGAGCGTATGATTGTTGGTGAGAATCAACAGTATTTTTACTGGACCTATAGTTGCTTAGCTCTGGGGGTGAGCTTAGTAGCTAGTGTCCTACCTGCCTACCTTGTATCTCGCAGAGACTTACATGAAGAAACGGCGCAATTATTACTCCCTAAGCCACCAGTCAAGGGATCTAAAATTCTCTTAGAGCGCATCACATTTATTTGGTCACGCTTGAGTTTTACTCAGAAGGTAACAGCCCGCAACATTTTCCGTTACAAACAACGCATGCTGATGACCATTTTTGGAGTTGCTGGTTCAGTAGCTCTTCTCTTTGCAGGGCTTGGTATTCAATCCTCTGTGGTTGGAGTGGCTAGTAGACAGTTTAATGATTTACAACAGTATCAGATGATTCTCTCTGTCAATTCTAGTGCTTCAAATTCAGATAAGGTTGAACTAGAAGAAAAATTGCAGAGTGATGACGTAGAGAATTATCGTTTAATATACTCAAAGCAGATTGAGGAAAAATATCCTGGCAAGGCAGGTATTCAAACCGTGACCATCATGGTAACGGATCAAGATGACCTAGCTCCCTTTGTTCAATTAGAAAAAAATGGAGAAAAGTTAAGCTTGTCTAACGGAGTTGTCTTGACAGAAAAATTGGCCCAGTTGGCAGGAGTTTCCGTTGGTGACAACTTTACAATAGATGGAAAAACTTTTAAAGTAGGTGGCATCACCGAGCACTATGTAGGCCATTTTGTTTATATGAATCAGGCGATCTATGAGAGAATTTATGGTCAATCTCCTAAGATGAATACCTATCTAGTCCAACTTAAGGATAAAAGTGAAGGCAATACTGAAAGAGTTGCAGGAGAATTTATGGAGCAGGCAGCTGTCAATGGCCTCGTTCAAAATGCTTCAACCATTCAGCTATTTGAAAGTTTCGCCAGTTCCCTTAACCAAACAATGGCAATTTTGGTACTGGTATCGGTGCTTTTAGCTATTGTGATTCTCTATAATCTGACAAATATCAATGTTGCTGAACGGATTCGTGAACTTTCCACCATCAAGGTCCTTGGTTTTCACAATCAAGAAGTGACCCTTTACATCTATCGGGAAACTATCATATTGTCAGTGGTTGGAGTTATTTTAGGATTAGTCACAGGTTACTATCTCCATCAATTTTTAATCCAGATGATTGCTCCTGGCAGCTTCCGCTTTCAACCAAAAGTAGGTTGGGAAGTGTATCTAATCCCAGTTCTAGCAGTTAGTGTCATTCTGATTATCCTTGGATTTTTTGTAAATCATTATCTGAGAAAGATTGATATGCTAGAAGCCCTCAAGTCGGTAGAATAGGTTTATCATAACAAAAAACAAATAAGAAAGCCCTTTGTGGCTTTTTTATTTTCATAAAAATGGTAAAATAGTAAGAGTAGAAATGGAGTTCTAGATATGAAACGAATTGATCAATTTGAAAATAAGAAAGTATTAGTCCTAGGTTTAGCCAAATCAGGTGAGTCTGCAGCTCGTCTCTTGGACAAGTTGGGTGCCATTGTAACAGTTAATGATGGCAAGCCTTTTGAGGAAAATCCAGCTGCTCAAAGCCTTTTGGAAGATGGTATCAAGGTTGTAACTGGTGGTCATCCCTTGGAATTGTTGGATGAAGATTTTGCCCTCATGGTGAAAAACCCTGGTATTCCTTATAGAAACCCTATGATTGAAAAAGCTCTAGAAAAAGGCATTCCAGTCTTGACAGAGGTTGAGTTGGCCTATTTGATTTCTGATGCACCAATCGTCGGTATTACTGGTTCAAATGGTAAGACAACGACCACAACCATGATTGGTGAAGTTCTGACTGCTGCAGGACAAAATGGACTCTTATCAGGTAACATCGGTTATCCTGCTAGTCAGGTTGCTCAAACTGCAACAGATAAGGATACCCTTGTCATGGAACTTTCTTCTTTCCAATTAATGGGAATCCAGGAATTCCATCCTGAAATTGCTGTTATCACCAACCTGATGCCAACACATATTGACTATCACGGTTCTTTTGAGGACTATGTGGCAGCCAAGTGGAATATCCAAAGCAATATGACAGCAGCTGATTACCTAGTATTGAACTTCAACCAGGAATTAGCTAAAGAACTTGCTACAAAGACAAACGCGGCTGTAGTACCATTCTCAACACTTGAAAAGGTTGACGGAGCCTATCTTGAAGATGGTCTTCTCTACTTCCGTGGTGAAAAAGTCATGGCAGCTGATGAAATCGGTGTTCCAGGTAGCCACAATGTGGAAAATGCTCTTGCAACCATTGCCGTTGCTAAACTGCGTGGCGTTGATAATGAAACCATCAAGGAAACCTTGTCAGCCTTTGGTGGTGTGAAGCACCGTCTCCAGTTTGTAGACCAAATCAATGGCGTTAAATTCTATAACGATAGTAAGTCAACCAATATTTTAGCAACTCAAAAAGCCTTGTCAGGATTTGATAATAGCAAGGTTATCTTGATTGCTGGTGGGTTGGACCGTGGCAATGAGTTTGACGAATTGGTTCCTGATATTACTGGACTTAAGAAAATGGTCATCCTCGGTCAATCTGCCGAACGTGTCAAGCGTGCAGCAGATAAAGCTGGTGTGGCTTATGTCGACGCGACTGATATTGCAGATGCGACTCGTAAGGCTTATGAACTTGCGGAAGAGGGAGATGTTGTTCTCCTCAGTCCTGCCAATGCGAGCTGGGATATGTATGCTAACTTTGAAGTACGTGGAGATCTTTTCATCGACACTGTAGCGGAGTTAAAGGGATAATATGAAAAAAATAGTATTTACTGGTGGGGGAACGGTTGGACACGTTACCCTCAACCTTTTGTTAATGCCTAAGTTCATCGAAGATGGCTGGGAAGTTCACTATATTGGTGATAAAAATGGGATTGAGCATCATGAAATTCTCAAGTCAGGTTTAGATATTACCTTCCATTCGATTGCAACAGGGAAATTACGTCGATATTTCTCATGGCAAAATATGGTTGACGTCTTTAAGGTTGCTTTTGGAATTCTTCAATCGCTCTTTATCATGCTTCGAGTTCGTCCACAAGCCCTCTTTTCTAAGGGTGGATTTGTATCTGTTCCGCCTGTTATCGCAGCGCGAGTATGCAGAGTACCAGTCTTCATCCACGAGTCTGATCTCTCTATGGGATTGGCCAATAAAATTGCCTATAAGTTTGCGACTAAGATGTACTCTACTTTCGAGCAAGCGTCTAGTCTCACTAAGGTAGAACATGTAGGAGCTGTGACCAAGGTTTCTGGTCCAGTTATGGAAGAACCTGAAGAAATGGTGGATATCCGAACTTCTTTCAATGATAAGCTACCAACTCTTCTTTTCGTCGGAGGTTCTGCTGGGGCGCGTGTCTTTAACCAACTAGTAACAGACCACAAGGAAGAGCTGACTAGTCGCTATAATATCATTAACCTGACAGGTGATGCTAGTTTAAATGAACTAAGTTCAAACCTCTACCGTGTTGACTATGCGACGGAACTCTATCAACCACTCATGAATATGGCTGATGTGGTCATCACTCGTGGTGGTGCCAATACGATTTTTGAACTCCTTGCTATGGCTAAATTGCACGTCATTGTGCCACTGGGTCGTGAAGCCAGCCGCGGAGATCAGATTGAAAATGCAGCCTATTTTGTGAAGAAAGGCTATGCTGAGGAGTTGCAAGAGAGCGATTTGACTTTGTCAACTTTAGAAGAAAAAGTAAATCAACTCTTGACCAACAAAGAGATTTACCAAAACAAGATGAAGAATTCTCAGGAATTAAAATCTGTGGCAGATTTTTATGAGTTACTAAAAAAAGATTTATCATAAGGAAAATTGATGTCAAAGGATAAAAAGAATCAGCACACTCAAGGCAAGGAATTGTCAGAGTGGCAAAAACGAAATCAAGAATATCTTCAAAAAAAAGCTGAAGAAGAGGCGAAACGTGCCGAAGAAGAAGCACGTGAAAAAGAAGAACAAGTATCAGAGTCTTCTGAAAGCGCTCAAGAAGTGTCAGAATGGCAAAAACAACACCAGGAGTATTTGAGTAAAAGAACGGAAGAAAACTCTACGAGTTCTGAAGAAGTGGACGAAGAATCCGAAAAATCTGAAGAGAAGGATTCGGATACTAGCGATGAGACTTCAAATGAAGAGAAAGATTCGGAGGAAACTCCTCAAGAAGACTCTAAGAGTCAGGATCAAGTAGAGAAAGAAAAAGCTGACGAAAAGGTTAAGAAACAGAAAAAGGTAAAAACCAAGAGTAAACCTCCAAAACCGGCCATTCCTTCTATACATATCTGGCGAGCAGTTACGATCCTCGTCCCTAGTTTTATAATCTTATTCTTGTCTATTTATCTACTAAGTCCTCTAGCTACAATGAAACATATTGAAGTTACAGGGACGGTTCAGACAAGTGCAGACCAAGTCAAAGAAGCTTCTGGCATTCGTGACAGTGACTATACAATCAGCTTGCTCTTAAATAAAGATAAGCATGCGGAAATGGTCAAATCAAATCACTGGATTGAATCGGCTAAGATAACTTATCAATTTCCAGTTCACTTCACCATTGAAGTGAAGGAATTTGAGATTGCGGCCTACTCTGTTTCTGGAGATAGCTATTACCCAATCTTATCTAGTGGAAGCATTGAATCAACTGCCGTTAGTTCTGACAACTTACCTGAGAAATACATATCTGTTTTATTTAACGATGAGGAACAGATTAAAACCCTAATTTCTCAGCTAAATGAAGTTAGTCCAGAAATTAAGCAAGAGATTGAGAAGATTGAACTTGCACCAAGCAAGGTAACAAGTGACCTTCTAAAGATTACCATGTATGATACAGACGAGATTTTGGTGCCATTATCAGAACTAGGTAAGAAATTACCTTACTATAGTAAGATAAAACCACAGTTGACAGTTCCTAGCGGAATTGACATGGAGGTCGGTATCTATAGCTATAGTCTAGTGGATAAGGCTCTGGATGACGAAAGAGTCAAAGCCAAAGAAGAGGAAAAGAAGAAGCAGGAAGAAGAGAAGAAAAAACAAGCTGAGCAAGGAAATCAAGATCAAACAACACAGACGACTCAAACAACACAGAGTCGCTAAGTTTCAGATGATTCGTCCAGTTACTTGTTTTTACTTGACAAGTACCGCTTTAAATAATAGAATAGTAAAAAACCTTTAAAGCAGTCCAGAGAGGCAGCTAAGGTTAGACGGTGAAAGGGTGTAGACTACCCATTTTTCGTGGAACCTTGCTGTAGGCAGGTTCCTTTTTTCATGCTCTCTAGCTTACAAAGGTAAAAGGAGAAAAGTATGCGCGAAGCTCGTCCAGTCATTGCTCTTGATTTTCCTAGTTTTGAGGCAGTCAAGCAGTTTTTAGCTCTTTTTCCAGCAGGAGAGAGCCTCTATCTAAAGGTAGGTATGGAACTCTATTACGCTACAGGACCTGAGATTGTTTCTTATCTGAAAGGTTTGGGACATAGTGTCTTTCTGGATCTTAAACTCCATGATATTCCAAATACAGTCAAATCAGCCATGAAGGTCTTGTCTCATCTGGGCGTTGATATGACCAATGTTCATGCAGCAGGTGGCGTTGAGATGATGAAGGCTGCGCGTGAAGGCTTTGGGAAAGAAGCCAAATTGATTGCTGTCACTCAGTTAACTTCAACCTCTGAGGAACAAATGAGAGAGTTTCAAAATATCCAAACCAGTCTTCAAGAATCTGTCATTCATTATGCTAAGAAAACCGCTGAAGCGGGATTAGATGGTGTGGTTTGTTCAGCTCAAGAAGTAAAACTCATCAAAGAAGCTACCAGTCCAGACTTTATTTGCCTGACACCCGGCATTCGTCCATCAGGCGCTGCAGTAGGAGACCAAAAACGAGTCATGACACCAGCAGATGCTTATCATATTGGTAGTGACTATATCGTTGTTGGACGCCCAATCACTCAAGCCACTGATCCAGTAGCAGCTTATCATGCTATCAAGGATGAATGGACACAAGACTGGAAATAAGAATATAGTTTAAAATACAAAGGAGAATCCCATGACACTTGCTAAAGACATTGCTAGCCATCTATTGAAAATTCAAGCCGTTTACCTCAAACCAGAAGAGCCCTTCACTTGGGCATCAGGTATCAAGTCACCAATTTATACGGACAACCGTGTGACGCTTGCCTACCCAGAAACTCGAACTTTGATTGAGAATGGTTTTGTAGAAGCCATCAAGTCAGAATTCCCAGAGGTAGAAGTGATTGCAGGAACAGCGACTGCGGGTATCCCACACGGTGCCATCATCGCTGACAAGATGAATCTGCCATTTGCTTATATCCGTAGCAAACCAAAAGACCACGGAGCAGGAAACCAAATCGAAGGCCGTGTAGCCCAAGGTCAAAAAATGGTCGTTGTGGAAGATTTGATTTCAACTGGTGGTTCGGTTCTTGAAGCTGTTGCAGCTGCCAAACGTGAAGGAGCGGATGTTCTTGGAGTTGTGGCTATCTTCAGCTATCAATTACCAAAAGCAGATAAAAACTTTGCAGATGCTGGTGTCAAACTGGTGACTCTTTCAAACTACAGTGAGCTTATCCACCTAGCCCAAGAAGAAGGCTACATCACACCAGAAGGACTTGCTCTCCTCAAACGCTTTAAAGAAGACCAAGAAAATTGGCAAAATGCTTAAGGTATATAAAAATCAGGTAACCCTTAGGGTTACCTGATTTCTTTTTGTTACATTTATTAGATGTTAGTCAACTTTTCCACCTTCAACAACTAGGTCATCTGCTTTAGCAGCATCACCGTAAGTTGGGTGAAGTGTTTTTTCATAAGCCTTGTGGAAGAAGTTTTCTTTGCCTAATTTTTCGATTTCTTGGTTGATGTAGTCAAGCAGTTCTTGGTTACCTTTTTGAACTGCGGGTGCAATGGTATCTGGGTTACCTAGAGAAGAAATTCCTACCTCATATCCTTTATTTTCAAGTGCCCAAGCTAGAACTTCAGTATTGTCAGTAGAGAAGGCATCTCCACGTCCATCAAGAAGGGCTTGGTAGGCATCGCTATATTGATCGTATTTTTGGAGTTTTACTTCTGGGTGATTTTTCTCAAAGTAAGTTTCAGCAGTCGTTCCTTTTGTAACAATCAAGGTTTTGCCTTCAAGTTCTTTAACGTCCTTGATGACTTTATCTTTTGGTGACACAACACCGAGAGAAACTTTCATGTAAGGAAGGGCAAAGTCAACTTGTTTCTTACGTTCGTCAGTAACTGTGAAGTTGGCAAGGGTGATATCAACCTTGTTAGAAATCAAGTATTCAGCACGGTTGGCAGCATCAACAGAAACGTATTTGACCTTTACACCAAGGTCTTGTGCTAATTGGTTACCTAGTTCGATATCATAACCTTGGTAAGAACCGTCGTTGTCAACATAACCAAATGGTTTTTTGTCTCCAAATACCGCGATTCGAAGTTCACCACTTTTCTTAATTTCATCAATAGTACGAGCTTTGGCAGTTGCCTTTGTAGATGAAGCATCAGAGCTTCCTCCTGAACTACAAGCTGTGACGAAGATAAGCGCAAATGCTAGAGCAAAAACAGTTAGAATTGGTTTAAGTAGTTTCATAATAATCTCCTTTGTTGATTATAGATATGAGCCAAACTGGCTAAAGTCAAAGACGTTTAAAAATTCTTGTGCTCGTTTCGTTTGTGGATTTGTGAAGAATTCTTGAGCAGTTCCTTCTTCAGCAATTTTTCCTTGGTCTAGAAAGATAATGCGGTCCGCAATAGCTTGGGCAAACTGCATTTCGTGGGTTACCAGAATCATGGTACGACCTTCTTGGGCCAAGTCATTGATGAGTTCTAGAACCTCACGTACCATTTCTGGATCCAGTGAAGCAGTTACTTCGTCAAAGAGGATAATTTCTGGATGCATGAGAAGTGCACGAACGATGGCTACCCGTTGCTTTTGTCCACCAGATAATTGACGAGCAAAGCTATGTTTTTTATCTAGAAGTCCGACACGTTCCAGTAGTTGCAGAGCTTCTTCAGTGACTTCTTTTTTGTCTCTCCCCTGAGCCTTGATAGGTCCTAGGATGAGGTTTTGAAGGACATCTAGGTGAGGAAAGAGTTCATAACTTTGAAAGACCATACCGATCTTTTGGCGAACCAGGTGAAAATCTTTTTTATTTTCAACGATGGACTGACCATCAAGCAGGATATCTCCTCCTTGAATACTTTCTAAACCATTGAGGCAGCGAAGTAGCGTACTTTTACCACAACCAGATGGTCCTAGGATGACGACGACTTCTCCCTTTTTAATATCTAGGGAAAGTCCTTGGAGGATTGGATTATCTCCGAAGGATTTTTTTAGTTCCTTGATTTCTAAAATAGTTTCAGACATTTAGTTCCTCCAATGTTTTTCTAGATGAGTAGATAGTTTGGAAATAGGGAAGCAAACTGCGAAATACAAGACTAGGATGGTTCCATATATCCAAAAGGAAGCGGTTGGGATGGTTAAGCGATTGCTATCAATGATTTGTTGTCCAACCTTGGTAACCTCAACAACTCCAATCAAAACAACCAAGGAAGTCGTTTTGATCATACGAGTGACAAGATTGATGGCTTGCGGTAGAAGCCTTCTCAAAACTTGAGGGATAATGATATGGTAGTAGAGTTGCACTTTAGTTAAGCCAAGCGCTTGTCCGCTCTCAAACTGATGTTTAGGCAAGGAAGTGATAGCGCCACGAACCAAGTCACCCATCTCAGCTGTTCCCCAGAGGGTGAAAACGATAATAGCAGAAGTCTCCCCAGAGATATTGATATTAAAGTTTCGAGCTAAGCCAAAGTAAACGATGAAAAGGAGCACTAGCTGCGGCATAATCCGGATAAATTCTAGATATAAGCGTGTCAATAAGCGAATCACTCTAGAATGAGAGGTCATGATAATTCCCATAACCGTTCCGAAAATCATGGATAAGAAGACAGACAGGATAGAAATCCCAATTGTGACTCCCAATCCCTGTAAAATTCTCAAGAGATTATTTCCCTGAAAGAGTACTTGCATTCCCGAATCCTGCATGACGGAGCCTCCTTTCTATCCAACTAAAGACTAGTGAAATAGGTAGAAGCACGATAAGGTAAGCAACCACCAACATGGCTAGTGCGATATCTGTTTCATAGTAGAGTCCAATCAAATCCTTAGCAACATACATTAGGTCAGCAAGGGCGACTGCCGAAAAGACAGATGTTTCTTTGATGAGGAAAATAACATTTGCGCTAAAGGATGGTAGAGCCACTGCAGTCGCTTGTGGAAGAATCACGTAGCGAAAGACCTGAAAAGGTGTAAGCCCAATGGCTAAACCAATTTCATGCTGGGTTTGACTGACGGCTTCTAGCCCGCTTCGGAAGGATTCTGCCATGTAGGAACCACCTAAGAAAATGAGTCCAACCGTTGCACAGACTTCTGAAGAGAGAACAATCCCTATTCGAGGTAGACCGAAGTAGAGAAAGAAAAGTTGTATCAAAAGGGGTGTATTTCGTGACAATTCTATATAGGCTGTAGCTAATTGTGAGAAAACAGGAACTCGATAATGTCGGATGACGCTGACGATGATCCCCAGCAAAAAAGAACCTAGAATTCCCCAAACTGCAATATGCAAGGTCAGAAAAAAAGCCTTTTGATAGAGTGGTAGATATTGTTCAACAATGGACCAATCCAAAAGTAGAACCTCCTATCTAGGAAAATAATACAGTTATTGTAGCATTAAAACAGAGCTTTGAATAATATGTATTTTTTATCACAATGATAGACAAAATCTATTGGAAAGGGAAATTTTAAAATTTTTAGGAAATTTAGTTGACAAATGTAGATTTTGAGAGTATACTGATAATTGTAATTGACAAATGTAGACTTTGGAGGTGTACTGATGCAGATTTCGGATGCAGAATGGCAGGTCATGAAGATTATCTGGATGCAGGGAGAACAGACTAGTACTGATCTGATAAAAGTATTAGAGAAAAGGTTTAGCTGGTCCAAATCCACGATCCAGACACTCTTGGCTCGTTTGGTGGAGAAAGAATGTTTGACTCGGGAAAAACAGGGCAAGTACTTTGTCTATTCGGCCCTTTTAACGCTAGATGATAGTAGGGGCTTAATGGTTCATGATATCAAAGACAAGCTTTGTTCTCGCAGAATAAAGCTCTTGCTAGCTGATTTGATTGAAGAATGTGATTTTACCCTAGCTGACTTGGAGGGCTTGGAAGAAGTGATTTCAAAGAAAAAAGCAAATGCTGTAACAGAAGTAAAATGTAATTGTATGTAAAGGAGACGCTATGTTAAATCTATTTGTATCTATTGTTGTTTTAGGAATGATTGCTTTTATCCTCTTTTGGTTTTTCAAAAAACCGCAAGAAGATGCTAAGAGAGCCCAACAAAAGAATGGCTATCAGGAGATTCGAGTGGAGGTCATGGGGGGCTACACTCCAGGAACCATTATCCTCAAAAAATCGCAACCTGCTCGCATTATTTTTGATCGAAAAGATCCTTCACCTTGCTTGGACCAAATCGTTTTTCCAGACTTTGGAGTGCATGCAGATCTGCCTATGGGAGACCAATATGTGGTTGAAATCACTCCTGAAGAAGCAGGTGAGTATGGTTTCTCTTGTGGCATGAATATGATGCACGGTAAGATGATTGTAGAATAGGAGAATGATATGACTGAAATTGTAAAAGCAAGTCTTGAAAATGGTGTTCAAAAAATCCGTATCACGGCAGACAAAGGCTACCATCCAGCCCACATTCAACTGCAAAAAGGGATTCCTGCTGAGATTACCTTTCATCGTGTGACACCTTCAAACTGTTATAAAGAGATTCTCTTCGAAGAAGAAGGGATTCTAGAACCGATCGCTCAAGATGAGGAAAAACTCATTCGTTTTACTCCTCAAGACCTGGGTGAGTATGAATTTTCATGCGGCATGAAGATGCAAAAGGGGACCTATACCGTTGTTGAAAAAACTAAAAAGTCTCTAAGTCTTTTACAGCGTTTTTGGATTACTAGTATCTTTACTGTGCCTCTTGTGATTCTCATGATTGGGATGTCTACAGGAGGAATTAGTCACCAAGTCATGCGTTGGGGCACCTTTTTAGCCACAACACCCATTATGCTGGTAGCTGGAGTTCCATATATCAGAAGCGCCTGGGCTAGTTTTAAAAAGCACAATTCCAACATGGATACCTTGGTTGCTCTGGGAACCCTAGTGGCCTATTTCTATAGCTTAGTTGCCCTCTTCACTGGTCTGCCCGTTTACTTTGAAAGTGCTGCATTTATCCTCTTCTTCATTCTTTTGGGAGCAGTTTTTGAGGAAAAAATGCGAAAAAATACTTCGCAGGCAGTCGAAAAATTATTAGACCTACAAGCAAAGACAGCAGAGGTTTTGCGTGATGATGTTTATGTTCAAATACCTCTAGAACAAGTCAAAGTTGGGGATCTCATTCGCGTTCGACCAGGTGAAAAAATTGCCGTTGATGGGACTGTGTTAGAAGGTGAAACGAGTATTGATGAATCAATGGTGACTGGGGAAAGTATTCCAGTCGATAAATCAGTTGGAGATGCTGTCATTGGTTCAACTATCAATAATAGTGGTACGATCATCTTTAGAGCTGAAAAAGTTGGTTCTGAGACTATGCTGGCTCAGATTGTGGACTTTGTGAAGAAAGCGCAAACGAGTCGTGCTCCTATTCAAGATTTGACCGACAAGATTTCAGGGATTTTTGTACCAGCAGTTGTCATTTTAGGACTTCTTACTTTTTGGATCTGGTTTGTTTTCCTTGGAGATAGCTTTGTGACGTCACTTCTCTACGGAGTTGCTGTTTTGATAATTGCCTGTCCTTGTGCACTAGGACTCGCGACACCGACAGCACTCATGGTTGGAACAGGACGAAGTGCCAAGATGGGGATCCTTCTCAAAAATGGTACAGTTTTACAGGAGATCCAAAAAGTCCAAACGGTTGTTTTTGATAAGACAGGAACCTTGACCGAAGGGAAGCCAGTAGTGACAGATGTTATTGGTGATGAAAGAGAAGTGCTAAGTTTGGCTGCTTCACTGGAGGATGTATCTCAACACCCGCTAGCTCAAGCTATTGTTAATCGTGCATCTGAACTAGGAATTAGCCTTTACCCAGTGGAAAACTTCCAAGCCTTGCATGGAAAAGGTGTGACTGGGATTATTAATGGTAAACAAGTCTTGCTTGGGAATGCTAAGCTCTTAGCTGACCTTGCTATTCCACATGATTATCAAGAACGATTTGATTTGCTTGAGAAAGAAGCAAAAACAGTTGTCTTCCTATCCGTAGATGGTGAACTAAAAGGCTTAATTGCCTTGCAGGATGTCCCTAAGGAAAATGCTCGAGAAGCTATTGCTAAATTGAAAAAACGCGGCCTCAGAACGGTTATGCTTACCGGAGATAATGCTGGAGTAGCCCATGCGATTGCAGAGCAAATTGGGATAGAAGAAGTAATCGCAAATGTCTTGCCAGAGGAAAAGGCGCATGAGATTCACAAGCTTCAAAAGAAAGGAAAACTGGCCTTTGTTGGAGATGGTATCAATGATGCGCCGGCCCTAAGTGTAGCTGATGTCGGAATTGCCATGGGTTCTGGAACAGATATTGCCATCGAATCAGCAGACCTTGTCCTTACAACCAACAATTTACTAGGATTGGCACGTGCCTTTGACATGAGTAAGAAGACCTTTAATCGTATTCTACTCAATCTTTTCTGGGCTTCTATCTATAACCTCATTGGTATTCCGATTGCAGCAGGAGTGTTTTCTGGTCTTGGTTTGGTACTCAATCCAGAACTTGCAGGATTGGCCATGGCCTTTAGTTCAGTCTCTGTTTTAATCAGCTCTCTCATGCTTAATTTTACTAAAGTCGAATAAAAAGCGGTCTTAACCGCTTTTTTGCTATTCTAAAACAGATTTTCGAAACGTTTTCAAACTGTACTGTAATAGAGAATGGAGTTTTGTGAGCACATTCTTATGAATCTGAAATCAAATGTGATAAATTAGGATTGTAAATTTACTGAATCGTTTTCAAATAACATATAAAAGCGTTTTTTGTAAATATATGAAATTATTTTGAAGGAGAGTTATCATTATGACTCAAGGGAAAATTACTGCGTCTGCAGCAATGCTCAACGTATTGAAAACATGGGGCGTAGACACTATCTACGGTATCCCATCAGGAACACTCAGCTCATTGATGGACGCTTTGGCTGAAGACAAAGATATCCGTTTCTTGCAAGTTCGCCACGAAGAAACAGGTGCTCTTGCAGCGGTTATGCAGGCTAAATTTGGCGGATCTATCGGTGTTGCAGTTGGTTCAGGTGGTCCAGGTGCGACTCACTTGATCAACGGTGTTTACGATGCAGCTATGGATAACACTCCATTCCTCGCTATCCTTGGATCACGTCCTGTTAATGAACTCAACATGGATGCCTTCCAAGAATTGAACCAAAACCCAATGTACAACGGTATCGCTGTTTACAACAAACGTGTAGCTTACGCAGAGCAATTACCAAAAGTTATCGACGAAGCTTGCCGTGCTGCTGTTTCTAAAAAAGGTCCAGCCGTTGTTGAAATTCCAGTAAACTTTGGTTTCCAAGAAATCGACGAAAACTCATACTACGGTTCAGGTTCATACGAGCGTTCATTCATCGCTCCTGCTTTGAACGAAGTTGAAATCGACAAAGCTGTTGAAATTTTGAACAATGCTGAACGTCCAGTTATCTACGCTGGTTACGGTGGTGTTAAAGCTGGTGAAGTGATTACTGAATTGTCACGTAAAATCAAAGCACCAATCATCACAACTGGTAAAAACTTCGAAGCTTTCGAATGGAACTACGAAGGTTTGACAGGTTCTGCTTACCGTGTTGGTTGGAAGCCAGCCAACGAAGTGGTCTTTGAAGCAGACACTGTTCTTTTCCTTGGTTCAAACTTCCCATTTGCTGAAGTATATGAAGCATTCAAAAACACTGAAAAATTCATCCAAGTCGATATCGACCCTTACAAACTTGGTAAACGTCACGCCCTTGACGCTTCAATCCTTGGTGACGCAGGTCAAGCAGCTAAAGCTATCCTTGACAAAGTGAACCCAGTTGAATCTACTCCATGGTGGCGTGCAAACGTTAAGAACAACCAAAACTGGCGTGATTACATGAACAAACTCGAAGGTAAAACTGAGGGTGAATTGCAATTGTATCAAGTTTACAATGCAATCAACAAACATGCTGATCAAGACGCTATCTACTCAATCGACGTAGGTGACACTACTCAAACATCTACTCGTCACCTTCACATGACACCTAAGAACATGTGGCGTACATCTCCACTCTTTGCGACAATGGGTATTGCCCTTCCTGGTGGTATCGCTGCTAAGAAAGACAATCCAGGTCGCCAAGTATGGAACATCATGGGTGACGGTGCATTCAACATGTGCTACCCAGACGTTATCACAAACGTTCAATACGACCTTCCAGTTATCAACGTTGTCTTCTCAAATGGTAAATATGCCTTCATCAAGGACAAATACGAAGACACAAACAAACACTTGTTTGGTTGTGACTTCCCTAATGCTGACTATGCGAAAATCGCTGAAGCGCAAGGTGCTGTAGGGTTCACTGTAAACCGTATCGAAGATATCGATGCAGTTGTTGCAGAAGCTGTTAAACTCAACAAAGAAGGTAAAACTGTTGTTATTGATGCTCACATCACTCCACATCGTCCACTTCCAGTAGAAGTACTTGAGTTGGATCCAAAACAACACTCAGAAGAAGCTATTAAAGCCTTCAAGGAAAAATACGAAGCTGAAGAGCTTGTACCATTCCGCCTCTTCTTGGAAGAAGAAGGATTGCAATCACGCGCAATTAAATAATTCCTTCGTGGAACTTAAAAAGATCGGAGCAATACGGTCTTTTTATGGAGGATAGTAAATGAATTTAAATCAATTGGATATTATTGTTTCAAATGTTCCCCAAGTCTGTGCTGACTTGGAGCGTATTTTGGATAAAAAGTCAGATTATGTTGATGACAGTTTTGCTCAGTTTACGATTGGCAGTCACTGTCTGATGTTGTCCCAAAATCATTTGATTCCTTTGGAGGATTTTCAGTCAGGCATCATTATTCATATCGAGGTTGAGGATCTAAATCAGAATTATCAACGATTAAAAGAGATTGGTGTCGAGATTTTACATGGGCCGTGTGAAACGGATTGGGGAACGGAGTCCTTATTAGTTAAAGGTCCTGCTGGTCTAGTGCTTGATTTTTATCGTATGAAATAGGGTGCTTAGTCATTTGAAGTTAACCTTAGCTATTTTTAAAACAGAAATTGAGAACATAAACGATTAAAAGATCGGAGCAATCCGGTCTTTTTCTTTCATTTCTGTTAAAATAGATTCATCATCATGTTTTAAGGAGAAAAAAGATG
The DNA here is from genome assembly GCF_024295385.1 of Streptococcus sp. CF4-3. Lineage (NCBI taxonomy): Bacteria > Bacillati > Bacillota > Bacilli > Lactobacillales > Streptococcaceae > Streptococcus > Streptococcus sp. CF4-3. Next base: position 48,574 of record NZ_JANCPN010000005.1, read on the forward strand.
CCAACAACTTTCTTTCTATTATCTGGATTAATGATTTTAGGATTTGCTGCCTTCACCTATTTTATGTTTTACTATTTTATATTTAGTAATTATAGTAATGCCAAGAGATGTACCGAAAGAACGGAAGGAGTTATTATCCGATATTCCTATGTTCTTTATAATGGGATTAGTCTCCCAGTTGTTGAATACACTGTTGATGGAAACCAATACAAGGTCGTAGGGCCTAAATTTCTATCTACTATTTCAAATACAATCAGTACTCCCTTAGGTTCAATCGTATCTGATGTAAAAACGGATAATTTTGAAAATGGTGAAATTCCACAAGTTTTAAGATACAAAGTTAAGGGTAATAGTTTTTTGTCTTTTACAAAATCTCCTCTTAAGGAACGCTTTCCAATTGGTGGAAAAGTTGCTGTTTATTATGATCCTAAAAAACCAAAACATTCCTATGTAGAAAGACCACTAAGACCTGGGCGATATGCATGGTTGGTAAAATGTTTTATCTATCTTAATGTTTTTATTATGGTTGCTCTAGCTTTCTTTATCATGTTCATTCTTCCAAATCTTGTGAACTAATAGTTTCTTGTAGATTTTTTAAAAGTATGAAAACCATATCGTTACTATTTTTATAAAATCTTCTCCCTACTTTATAAGATAAGAAAAAGAGTTCAATTAGGACTCTTTTTTTGCTATAATGAGGGTGAAAAATTAGACAGGAGATGTAACATGTCAGAACCGTTATTTTTAAATTCCGTAATGCAAGAAAAAATCTGGGGAGGTACCAAACTTCGTGATGAGTTTGGCTATGATATCCCAAGCGAAAAGATTGGTGAGTATTGGGCAATCTCAGCTCATCCAAATGGAGTGTCTAAGGTAGCCAATGGCCACTATGAAGGAACAGACCTTGCTACTTTGTATGCAGAACACCGTGAGTTGTTTGGCAACCGTCCAGAACCAGTATTTCCACTCTTGACTAAAATCTTAGATGCCAATGATTGGCTCAGTGTGCAAGTTCACCCAGATGATGCTTATGGACTAGAGCACGAAGGCGAGCTTGGAAAAACAGAATGTTGGTATATCATCGCAGCAGATGAAGGTTCAGAGATTATCTACGGTCACAATGCTAAGTCTAAGGAAGAACTTCGCCAGCAAATCGAAGATAAGAACTGGGATGCCTTGCTTACAAAAGTACCTGTTAAGGCTGGAGATTTCTTCTATGTACCAAGTGGAACTATGCATGCTATCGGTGCGGGAATCTTAATCCTTGAAACGCAACAGTCTAGTGATACAACTTACCGTGTCTATGACTTTGACCGCAAGGATGATAATGGTAACTTGCGTGAACTTCACCTCGAAAAATCAATCGATGTTTTGAATATTGGTGAGCCTGCAAACAGCCGTCCTGTGGCTGTCAAAGCAGATGATTTGCGTTCAACTTTACTTGTCTCTAATGATTTCTTTGCAGTTTACAAGTGGGAAATCACAGGAAAAGTTGAATTTGAGAAGACGGCTGATTACAGCTTGTTGAGTGTCTTGGCTGGTCAAGGGAAACTGACTGTTGACGGAAAAGATTATCCAATTCAAAAAGGTAGCCACTTTATCTTACCAAGTGATGTTGAAGCTTGGACCTTGGAAGGGCAATGTCTAGAATTGATTGTTAGCCATCCATAAGAAGAAAAGACTTGAGAGATATTCTCAAGTCCTTTTTTGTATTTACATAAATTGGGCGATAAAGACCACGATGATAATAATTGGAATGATGAAACGAAGAAGGAAAAGCCAGACTTGGAAAAGTCCTTGTTTCCATGGTGTTTCATAAAGATGAAGTTCCTCCATTGCCAGTGTTTTCTTGAAAATATAGCCTGTAAAAAGAGACAAGCAAAGAGCACCAAATGGCATGAGGAGATTGGAAACCAAGAAATCCATAGCATCAAAGAAGGTTTTCCCAAAGATTTGAACATCGGCCATCACTCCATAGGATAGGGCTGAGGGGATACCAAATACAAAAATCAAAACCCCTAAAATCATACTCCACTTAGCACGTTTACGGTTGTCTTGATTGGTGATGTTACCAACGTTGATTTCAAGCATAACGACTGAGGAAGTTATCGTTGCAAAGAGGAAGAGTAAGAGAAAAAGGATATAGAATATGGTACCAAAGGGCATCTTATCAAAGAGTTGTGGCAAGACGATAAAGAGGAGGCTTGGTCCACCTTCAGACTGGATATTAAAGGCTGACATAGCTGGAAAAATCGCAAGTCCCGCCATGATAGAAACTGAGATGTTCAAGGCTACGATGGACATACCTGATTGGACTAGATTGGTTTTCTTGTCTAGGTAGGAAGCGTAGGTCAGCATGGCTGTAACTCCAAGGGATAGGGCAAAGAAAGATTGCCCCAGTGCATAGAGAAGTCCAGCACTTGTTAGTTTTGAAAACTCAGGTTTAAGGAAGTAAACGACGCCTTCCATGGCGTATGGCAAACTGAGAGAACGCCCGATAATAACAATAAAGATGATAAAAAGTAGGGGCATCATAACCTTAGATGCTCTTTCAATCCCTTTTTGAACGCCGTGTGAAACAATGAAAATGTTCAAGAAGATAAAGGATGCTTGGGCTCCTAAAGCAATAACTGGATTAGAAATGATGGAAGAGAATTGCTGGGCATAATCTCCATTTCCGATTAGGTGGAATAATCTTCCAATCTCGATACCAAGGTATACCAGAATCCAACCCCCAATGACACTATAAAATGAGAGAAGGATGAAAAGAGCAAAGGCACCAATCCAACCAATAAAGTTGTACTTTTGATTGTTTCCAAGCTTGCCAAAGGTTTTGATTGCCGACACGCCAGCGCTTCGACCAAGGGCAAACTCAGCCAGTAGAAGAGGGAAACCAATCAATAGTGTCGAGATTAGAAAGACCAGTAAAAATCCACCACCACCATTGGCAGCAGTCATGTAAGGGAACTTCCAAACTGCTCCAAGACCAATTGCAGAACCAGCAGATGCAAGGATGAAACCCAGTTTTGAGCCCCATTGCGATTTTTCAGACATCGTTAAACTCCAATCTATTTTTAAAATAAGAAAAGGCTACTTGAGTTGTCAAATAGCCCTCTCTCAATTGCTCTTTTGAGCTTTTTATTTGATTGATAGACTTGATTATCCTATCATGTTTTCTGAAGCCTGTCAAGAAAACCATTTTCGGTTTTTCATACCTTTTTCAAAAGTTAAAAAAATTTTCTAAATAAAGCTTGACTCTGACCTAAGGGAAGGGTGTATACTATCAATGTGAGGAGAAAATCATGTACCATATCAAAGAAGCTGCGCAACTTTCAGGTGTCTCCGTCAAGACCCTCTACCATTATGATAAGATAGGACTCTTAGTTCCGTTAAAGTCAGAAAATGGCTATCGAATTTACAGTCAAGAGGATTTAGAACGACTTCAAGTTATCCTCTATTACAAGTATCTAGGCTTTTCTTTAGAAAAAATGGCAGAGCTATTGAAGGAAGAAAAGACGGACTTGTTACCACATTTGGCAAGACAGTTGGATTACCTAACTCGAGAAAGGCAACATCTAGACACCTTGATTTTAACCTTACAAAAAACCATTCAAGAACAAAAAGGAGAAATAAAAATGACCATTCAAGAAAAATTCACTGGATTTAGCTACCAAGACAATCAAAAATACCACCAAGAGGCAGTAGAGAAATATGGGCAAGAAGTCATGGATCAGGCCCTCGAACGCCAAAAAGGTCGTGAAGATGAGTCTACGGCCGCCTTTAACCAAGTTTTTCAATCCTTGGCACAAAACCTTCAAGCTGGTTTACCTGCAACAGCAACCGAAAACCAAGAAGAAGCTGGCAAACTCTTGCAAGCTATTCGTACATATGGATTTGACTGCTCTATGGAAGTCTTCGGTTATATCGGCCAAGGCTATGTCTATAATCCAGAGTTCAAGGAAAACATTGACAAATTTGGACCTGGAACAGCTCAATACACTTCAGATGTTATTGCCCACTATGTTAGAACTCAGACAAAATAAAAATCGGCGGAGTAATCTCTGCCGATTTCTTACTTTAAAGATTAATCATAATGCAGACTTCCTGCCACCCAGCCAGTACAGAGGGCAGAAGTGATGTTAAAGCCACCCGTGTGGGCGTTGATATCTAGGACCTCTCCTGCAAAGTGAAGGCCAGGAACCAGTTTGCTTTCCAGCGTTTTAGGATTGATTTCCTTGAGACTAATACCTCCTTTGGTAACAAAGGATTTAGCAAGGGACATTTTGCCAGTTACGGGAATTTTAAGAACTTTGATAGACTGGACAAGTTGGTCCCGTTCTTTTTCAGTTAGCTGTTTAACTTTTTCAGGGTATCCTTGCACAAAGAATTCTGCTAAGCGTTCTGGCAACAAAGATTTCAAGGCATTTTTTAAGGATTTTTCACGATTTTCTTCTAGAAATGCCACCAAGTCGCTCTCAGAAAGCTGAGGCAAAGTGTCTAAGGAAAGTATCTCACCACCCTTGACAAAGCTTGACATACGCAGGGCAGCAGGGCCTGACAAACCAAAGTGGGTAAAGAGCAAATCATGAGTAATGACGTGCTTGCTATAACTGAGGGTTACATCATCTAGGGAAATTCCCTGCAAGGCCTTATGAGGAAAATCTGTCAATAAGGGACTTTCAGCAGCTTCAAGCTCTGTAATGGTGTGCTTAAAATGGCGAGCAATCTCGTGGCCAAAACCAGTCGAACCAGTCGAAGGATAAGACTTACCACCTGTTGTGACGATGAGTTTATCACAAGTGAAGGTCTGGTCTGCTGACTTAAGGACAAACTGGTCGTCTATCTTTTTAACAGAAACAATCTCTGTTTGAGTGGCAATTTGCCCACCAAGTTCAATGATTTTCTTTTCCAAGGCTTCGATAATGGTTCGCGATTTATCGCTAGCTGGGAAGACACGTCCGTGGTCTTCAACCTTGAGTTTAACACCATTTTCCGTGAAAAAGTTGATGATATCATGGTTATCAAACTGGGAGAAGACACTGTAAAGAAATCGCCCATTTCCAGGGATGCCAGCTAGTAGGTCGTCTAAAGTGCCGTTGTTAGTCACATTGCAACGACCACCGCCAGTTCCAGCTAATTTTTTTCCAAGTTTCCGATTTTTTTCAATGAGAAGGGTTTTCTGCCCGTAAAAGCTACTGGAAATCGTAGCCATCATACCAGCAGGGCCCCCTCCGATGACAATAGTATCAAAATGTTTCATAAGAGTATTGTACCATAAAAAAACAAGAGATGATTAGACATCTCTTGTCAGATTTATTAGTTGATTTCGTATCCCATGAGGAGCCCGCCTTCTTCCGCATAGAAACTGCAGAGTCCAGAAGTTGGGATGATTCTAATGTCAGCTTGTGGGTATTTTTCTCGTAAGAGCTCTGAGAGCTGTTGGCAGAATTTTTCATTGCTGCGGTGAGCCATGACGATACGCCCACCAGCATAGCCAGCTTTGATTAACTCTTCATAGGCGGCTTGAAGAGACTTTTTAGCACCACGAGCTTTTTGGAGGAGTTCTAAGGTTCCGGTTTCGCTTGCTTCCCCAACCATACGAATATTGAGGAGCCCGACAACTGTACCAATAAGCTTACTCAATCGACCGTTTTTAACCAAGTTATCCACTTTAGCAAGAACGAACAACAACTTCGTTTTTTCTTGGTAAGTAGTAATCACTTCAACGACTTCTTCAAAAGAAAGTCCTTGGTTGATCAAATCATTGATCTTTTCGACGATTAGGTCAACTTCCCCACCAGCTGATAAGCTATCGATGACATGAATCTGAGTATCAGGGTGTTCTTCGAGATAGATATTCTTAGCTAATTGAGCACTATTGTGGCTACCAGAGAGAGTTCCAGTGATAGTCACTACAAAAATATGTTTGGCACCTTCGAATGCTCGTAAGTAATCATCAGGACTAGGGCAGGCTGATTTTGAAGCTTCAGAAGTCGCATACATAGTTTCCATCATCTGATCGATATCCAGATTGGCATCATCGACAAAGACTTGATCTGCTACCTGAATCTTTAAGGGAACACTAACAAATTCAGTATCAAAAGCAAGGTTTTCCAGTTGGCGATAATCACAACCAGAGTCAGCTACAATCTTCCAAGTCATAGAAATTCTCCATCTTTATCACTTATACATTGACAAAGGTTCTGTCTTTTTTTACAATTATATCATGAAAGCCCTTGAAACAAAAGTAGTACCTCTCTGTTGTCACAAGTAGAAAGAAATTGTTATGTCTGAACGTAAAATATCTGAAAAATCGCTTGAAAACCTTAGAAAATCAAATCAAGAATCTAATTTGCTAACCAGAGAAGCGATTGAAACAGCTCTTTTGCAACTCTTGGAGAAAAAGGAGTTGGCTAAGATTAGCATTTCTGAGTTGGTCAAGCGTGCTGGCGTTTCTCGTGCAGCTTTTTATCGAAACTATGATTCCAAAGAAGAGATTTTAGAAAGTGTCTTTAAACGTAGCGTCCATAACATCATGGAGCAATTGAGTCATTACGATGTTAAAACAGACCTTTATCTCGTATGGGTTCATCTCTTTAGAGAAGCCAAGAAAGAAGCCAAAGTTATTCAGCTTGCCCTAGACTATCACTTAGAAAAAATCTTTGTGCAAGCCATGCAAGAATTTCTAGAAAAATACTATGGAAAATCAAAAGGTGTCAGCTCTTACCTGCATTCTTTTTGGAGTTCGGCCATCGTATCGGTCTTGCTTAAATGGATCAAGGATGGGATGAAGGTTCCTGCTGAAAAAATCGCAGATCTACGCCTGCCATTTTTCAAAAAATAAAACATGAGGAGAAATGCTATGACAGAAAAAAGACTAGCTTGGGATGAGTATTTTGCTGCTCAAGCTCTATTGATTGCCAATCGCTCAACCTGTAAACGTGCCAAGGTAGGAGCTGTTTTAGTCAAGGATAACAAGGTTATTTCAACAGGCTATAATGGTTCTGTATCAGGAACAGAGCATTGTATAGATCATGACTGTCTGGTGATTGAAGGCCACTGTGTCCGCACTCTTCATGCAGAAGTGAATGCTATACTGCAAGGAGCCGAACGTGGAGTTCCTAAAGGCTTTACAGCTTACGTTACTCATTTTCCATGCCTCAACTGTACAAAACAACTGCTTCAGGTAGGTTGTGAGCGTGTTGTTTATATCAACCAATACCGTATGGATGACTATGCCCAACACCTTTATCAAGAAAAAGGGACAGAATTAACACATTTGCCACTTGAGACAGTTCAAGCAGCTCTTCAAGCAGCAGATTTGATCTAGAGTTATAAAAAAATAAATGGTTTAGAAAGATTTTTAAACCATTTTTTGGTATAATAAGAAGAATAAATTGAAAGAAGGAATTCAGAAAATGGGAAAACTTGAAGTTATTAATCATCCACTGATTCAACACAAATTATCAATCTTGCGTCGCACTGACACTTCTACAAAAGCTTTTCGTGAACTAGTAGACGAGATTGCAATGTTGATGGGATATGAAGTGCTTCGTGATCTTCCACTTGAAGATGTAGAAATCGAAACACCGATCACAAAAACAGTTCAAAAACAGTTGGCTGGTAAAAAATTGGCGATTGTCCCAATCTTGCGTGCAGGTATTGGTATGGTTGATGGACTATTGAGTTTGGTTCCAGCAGCAAAAGTTGGTCACATTGGTATGTACCGTGACGAAGAAACCCTTCAACCAGTAGAATACTTGGTAAAATTACCTGAAGATATTGACCAACGTCAAATTTTTGTAGTTGATCCTATGCTTGCAACAGGTGGATCAGCGATTTTGGCTGTTGACTCCCTCAAAAAACGTGGAGCTTCAAACATCAAGTTTGTCTGCCTTGTATCAGCTCCAGAAGGTGTGAAGGCACTTCAAGCAGCACACCCTGATGTAGAAATCTTTACAGCAGCTTTGGATGAACGCTTGAACGAACATGGTTACATCGTTCCAGGTCTTGGAGATGCTGGAGACCGCTTGTTCGGAACAAAATAAGATTCTAAAGTGATATTGAGACTATAGCCTAGTCTTAGTTTTGAAAGGAGGTTGAATTTTTGTATCTGTCTTTAGAATAGAGCAAAAATTTGACCTTTTTTGACCAAGGATATATAATAATCCTAATAACAAAGAAATTAGAAATCAAAAGGAGAAATGAATGATTCCTGTAGTTATTGAACAAACAAGTCGTGGAGAACGCTCGTATGACATCTACTCACGTCTTCTTAAGGACCGCATTATCATGTTGACTGGACCAGTCGAAGACAATATGGCAAACTCAGTTATCGCCCAATTGCTTTTCTTGGATGCCCAAGATAGTACAAAAGATATTTACCTTTATGTAAACACTCCTGGAGGTTCTGTATCAGCTGGTTTGGCAATCGTTGATACTATGAACTTTATCAAGGCAGATGTCCAAACTATCGTTATGGGAATGGCAGCATCAATGGGAACTGTCATTGCATCTAGTGGTGCTAAAGGTAAACGTTTCATGCTTCCAAATGCAGAGTATATGATTCACCAGCCAATGGGTGGAACTGGTGGCGGAACTCAGCAGACTGATATGGCTATTGCAGCTGAACACTTGCTTAAAACCCGTAAGACTTTGGAGCAAATTCTTGCAGATAATTCTGGTAAATCTGTTGAACAAATTCATAGAGATGCTGAACGTGATTACTGGATGAGCGCTCAAGAAACTCTTGACTACGGTTTTATTGACGAAATTATGGCTAATAATTCTTTGAATTAAACTACTAAAGCAAGCTCGACTGAGCTTGTTTTTTTTGATATAATAGAAGGAAGATTGTTAGAAGGAAGTTGAATTATGTTTCAAAAAGAGAATCGGTCTGGTCTGATTATCTATTTATACTATAATCGCGATGCTAAAAAACTCGCAAATTATGGTGATATTTGTTACCACTCAAAAAAACATCGTTACCTACAACTTTATGTTCCAACAGAGGAAGTAGAGGAGCTGGTAAATCGTTTAGGAAAAGAGAAATTTATCAAGAAAGTGAGAGTTTGTCATATCCAAGAATTGGAAACTCCTTTCGTTGGGAACCTATATAAAACTAGCGAAAACGTTATCATTTAAAAAGTGAGAGAAACTTGTTGACAATTTTCTGATAATTCGGTATATTCTTAACATGTAATTTAAATTGAACCTTAAAAGGAGATAAACATGAAGAAAAAATTTGCATTGTCACTTGTAGCTCTTGCAAGTACAGCTCTTTTAGCAGCTTGTGGGGAAGTGAAGTCAGGAGCTTCAAACACAACAGGTAATCCAATTGATGAAAAAGTTGTAAAAATTGGTTTCAACTTCGAAGAAACTGGTGCTGCAGCATCTTACGGTACATCTGAGCAAAAGGGTGCTCAACTTGCAGTTGATCAAATCAATGCTGCAGGTGGTATCGATGGAAAACAAATCGAAGTAGTGGACAAAGATAACAAATCTGAAACTGCTGAAGCTGCTTCTATTTCAACAAACCTTGTTACTCAATCTAAAGTAGCTGCTATCGTAGGACCTGCGACTTCAGGTGCAACTGCAGCAGCAGTAGCAAATGCTACACAAGCTGGGGTTCCATTGATTTCTCCAAGTGCCACTCAAGATGGTTTGACTAAAGGTCAAGATTTCCTTTTCATCGGAACATTCCAAGATAGTTTCCAAGGAAAAATCATCTCAAACTACGTTTCAAACAAATTGAACGCTAAGAAAGTGGTCTTGTATACAGATAACTCAAGCGACTACGCTAAAGGTATTGCAAAATCATTCCGTGATTCATTCTCAGGCGAAATCGTAGCAGATGAAACGTTCGTAGCAGGTGATACAGACTTCCAAGCAGCTTTGACAAAAATCAAAGATAAAGACTTTGATGCAATCGTATTGCCAGGTTACTACACAGAAGCCGGTAAAATTGTAAACCAAGCTCGTGGTATGGGAATTGATAAACCAATCGTTGGTGCTGATGGGCTTAATGGTGCAGAGTTTGTTCAACAAGCAACTGCTGAAAGAGCAACAAACATCTACTTCATCTCAGGATTCTCAACTACTGTTGATGTTTCAGATAAAGCAAAAGCCTTCCTTGAAGCTTATCGTGCAAAATACAACGAAGATCCTTCAACATTTGCGGCTCTTGCTTATGATTCAGTTTACCTTGTAGCTAACGCAGCAAAAGGTGCAAAAACTTCAGTTGATATCAAGAACAATCTTGCTAAAACACAAAACTTCGAAGGTGTTACAGGTCAAACAAGCTTTGATGCAGATCACAACACTGTGAAAACAGCCTACATGATGACCATGAATAATGGTAAAGTAGAAGCGGCAGAAGTCGCTAAACCATAATTATAGATATTGGAAATGGGGAATGAGCTTTTACTCACTCCCTGTTTCGGTGTTTATAAAGGGATTATTTTTTTATAAAATCCTAAAAATAAAACTTAGAAAGAGTGAACCATATGCTTCAACAACTTGTCAATGGTTTAATCTTGGGTAGTGTCTATGCTTTGCTAGCCCTGGGTTATACTATGGTTTATGGAATTATCAAGCTTATTAACTTTGCCCATGGCGATATCTATATGATGGGTGCTTTCATGGGTTATTTCTTGATTAATGCCCTCCATTTAAATTTCTTTTTAGCCTTAATTTTGTCCATGATTGGTTCAGCTATTCTCGGTGTTATCATCGAGTTTCTAGCCTACCGTCCACTCCGACATTCAACTCGTATCTCTGTATTGATTACTGCTATCGGGGTATCCTTCTTGCTTGAGTATGGAATGGTCTATCTAGTAGGTGCCAATACACGTGCCTTCCCTCAAGCAATCCAAACAGTTCGTTATGACTTGGGTCCAATCAGTCTAACAAATATTCAATTATTGATTTTGACAGTTTCGATTGTTTTGATGATTCTTTTGCAACTCATTGTGCAAAAAACAAAAATGGGGAAAGCCATGCGTGCCGTATCTGTAGATAGTGATGCAGCTCAGTTAATGGGGATCAACGTAAACCGTACAATCAGTTTCACCTTTGCCTTAGGTTCAGCTCTGGCTGGTGCAGCAGGTGTCTTGATTGCCCTTTACTACAACTCTCTTGAACCATTGATGGGAATGACTCCGGGTATTAAATCATTCGTGGCTGCCGTTTTAGGTGGAATCGGTATTATTCCTGGTGCAGCTCTTGGAGGTTTTGTAATCGGACTATTGGAAACTTTTGCAACAGCCTTCGGAATGTCAGATTTCCGTGATGCTATCGTGTACGGAATCTTGCTCTTGATCTTGATTGTTCGTCCAGCTGGTATCCTTGGTAAGAATGTGAAAGAGAAGGTGTAAACAATGAAAGAAAATTTAAAAGTTAATATTCTCTGGTTGCTCCTTTTGTTGCTTGGATATGGTGTGATTAGCTTATTAGTTTCGTTTGGTATTTTAAACCTTTTCCATATTCAGATTCTAGAACAAATCGGTATCAATATTATTCTTGCAGTAGGACTTAACCTTATCGTTGGTTTTTCTGGTCAATTTTCTCTTGGACATGCTGGGTTCATGGCTATCGGTGCCTATGCAGCAGCTATTATTGGATCAAAATCTCCAACTTATGCTGCCTTTTTTGGAGCTATGTTGCTCGGTGCTATCATTGCTGGTTTGGTTGCCTTGGTCGTTGGAATTCCTACCCTTCGTTTGAAGGGGGACTACCTTGCAGTTGCGACACTTGGGGTTGCTGAAATTATCCGTATCCTAATCGTCAATGGTGGTGATTTAACAAACGGAGCTGCTGGTATCCTTGGTATTCCAAACTTTACTAATTGGCAAATGGTATACATTTTTGCCGTAATTACGACAATTGCAACGCTTAATTTCCTTCGTAGTCCAATCGGTCGTTTAACCTTGTCTGTTCGTGAAGATGAAATTGCAGCTGAATCTGTCGGGGTCAATACAACAAAAATCAAAATTATCGCATTTGTCTTTGGAGCTATGACTGCAAGTATTGCAGGTTCCCTTCAAGCAGGATTTATCGGTTCTGTTGTGCCTAAGGATTATAGCTTTATCAATTCTATCAACGTTTTAATTATCGTTGTATTTGGTGGCTTGGGATCAATTACAGGAGCAATTGTCGCTGCGATTGTTCTTGGTATTTTGAATATGTTCCTTCAAGACGTAGCTAGCGTTCGTATGATTATCTATGCTTTGGCCTTGGTACTTGTTATGATCTTCAGACCAGGAGGCCTTCTAGGAACATGGGAATTGAGCCTATCAAGACTCTTTAAAAAAGGTAAGAAGGAGGGACAAAACTAATGGCATTACTTGAAGTAAAACAGTTAACCAAGCATTTTGGTGGTCTGACTGCTGTTGGAGATGTAACTCTAGAATTGAACGAAGGTGAACTTGTTGGCTTGATTGGACCGAATGGTGCTGGGAAAACAACTCTTTTCAACTTGCTGACAGGAGTTTATGAACCAAGCGAAGGAACAGTAACCTTGGATGGTCACTTGTTAAATGGCAAGCAACCCTATAAAATTGCTGCTCTTGGTTTAGGGCGTACCTTCCAAAACATCCGCCTCTTTAAAGACTTGACAGTTTTGGATAACGTTCTTATTGCATTTAGTAACCATCATAAACAACATGTTTTTGCAAGTTTCTTGCGCTTACCAGCTTTTTATAAGAATGAAAAAGAATTAAAAGCCAAAGCCTTAGAATTACTAAAAATCTTTGATTTAGATGGTGATGCTGAAACCTTAGCTAAAAACTTAGCCTATGGCCAACAACGTCGTTTGGAAATTGTTCGTGCCCTTGCTACAGAACCTAAAATCCTCTTCTTGGATGAGCCTGCAGCAGGTATGAACCCACAAGAAACTGCAGAATTGACTGAGTTGATCCGTCGCATCAAGGATGAATTCAAGATTACCATCATGCTGATTGAACATGATATGAACTTGGTCATGGAAGTCACTGAACGTATCTACGTACTTGAGTACGGTCGTTTGATTGCTCATGGGACACCAGATGAAATCAAGAACAATAAACGTGTTATCGAAGCTTATCTTGGGGGTGAAGCCTAATGTCTATGTTAAAAGTTGAAAACCTCTCAGTTCACTACGGTATGATTCAAGCTGTACGTGATGTGAGCTTTGAAGTTAATGAAGGAGAAGTTGTTTCACTTATCGGTGCTAACGGTGCTGGTAAAACAACTATCCTTCGTACCCTATCAGGTCTTGTGCGCCCAAGTTCTGGTCGAATTGAATTTTTGGGACAAGAAATCCAAAAGATGCCTGCACAAAAAATTGTGGCATCAGGTCTTTCACAAGTTCCAGAAGGACGTCATGTTTTCTCTGGTTTGACTGTTATGGAAAACTTGGAGATGGGAGCCTTTCTTAAGAAAAATCGTGAAGAGAATCAAGCAAATTTGAAGAAAGTCTTCGCTCGTTTCCCTCGTTTGGAAGAACGTAAAAATCAAGATGCGGCTACTCTATCTGGTGGTGAACAGCAGATGCTTGCCATGGGACGTGCCCTCATGTCAACGCCTAAACTTCTTTTATTAGATGAACCATCAATGGGGCTTGCGCCAATCTTTATCCAAGAAATTTTTGATATCATCCAAGATATTCAAAAACAAGGAACAACCGTTCTCTTAATTGAGCAAAATGCCAATAAAGCACTTGCCATCGCTGACCGAGGATATGTTCTTGAAACAGGAAAGGTTGTCCTATCAGGAACAGGAAAAGAACTAGCAGCATCAGACGAAGTCAGAAAAGCATATCTAGGTGGCTAAAAAGGTCCGGGGGACCTTTTTAGTCGGCGGATAAAAATTGCGGCAGCAATTAACATCTAGTCTGGGGGATTGTTTTAATCTGCGGATAAAGATTGTAAAGCAATCATACAATCTACATAAGTATAAGATTAAGGGCTCTAAGTTGAGCTCTTTTTCGTAAAGTCCTTCAGATTTTTCTGAATCTTGAAAAAGAAATGAAAGCGTTTGATAGCTTTCCGTAAAAAGTGTATAATAAAACTATAAACATAAAGGAGATTTCCTATGGCAGTTAAAGATTTTATGACACGCAAGGTCGTTTATATCAGTCCTGATACAACTGTTGCACACGCAGCAGATTTGATGCGCGAACAAGGCTTGCACCGTCTCCCTGTTATTGAGAATGATAAATTAGTAGGCTTGGTAACAGAAGGAACAATCGCTGAAGCTAGTCCTTCAAAAGCGACTAGTCTTTCAATCTTCGAGATGAATTATCTGCTTAATAAGACAAAAGTAAAAGACGTCATGATTCGAGATGTTGTAACTGTCTCAGGCTATGCAAGTTTAGAAGATGCAACTTATCTCATGCTTAAAAATAAGATTGGTATTTTGCCAGTTGTTGACAATGGACAATTGTATGGAGTCATTACAGATCGTGATGTATTCAGTGCCTTTCTTGAAATCGCTGGTTATGGTGAAGAGGGTGTTCGTGTTCGTTTTATCACAGAAAATGAAGTTGGGGTCTTAGGTAAGATTATTTCTTTAATTGTTGAAGAAAATCTTAATATCTCTCACACTGTTAACATTCCACGTAAAGATGGTAAAATTGTTATTGAAGTTCAAATTGAGGGAAGCATTGATCTTTCATCATTGAAAAAGAAATTCGAGGATGAAAATATTCTCGTAGATGAAATTACAAAAACTTCTGCAAAAAAACTCTAAAAAGAAAAATATAACTTACTTTAAGCTTGCGAAAAAAACTTTTTTCTAGTATAATAGTTTATTGTGAGCAAACCTCACTTACCCCTTGCAAGGGCTTGGGGTCATTAGACCAAAAGGAGGAACATATCAATGGCTAAATACGAAATTCTTTATATCATTCGTCCAAACATTGAAGAAGAAGCGAAAAACGCTTTGGTAGCACGTTTTGACTCTATCTTGACTGACAACGGTGCAACTGTTGTTGAATCAAAAGATTGGGAAAAACGTCGTCTTGCATACGAAATCCAAGATTTCCGTGAAGGACTTTACCACATCGTTAACGTTGAAGCAAACGATGACGCAGCTCTTAAAGAGTTTGACCGTCTTTCAAAAATCAACGCTGACATTCTTCGTCACATGATCGTCAAACTTGACGCGTAAGAAGGTAGATTATGATTAACAATGTTGTACTTGTAGGGCGTATGACACGTGACGCTGAGTTACGTTATACCCCATCAAATGTAGCAGTTGCGACTTTTACTCTTGCAGTAAACCGTACATTCAAGAGTCAAAATGGCGAACGTGAGGCTGATTTTATCAATGTCGTTATGTGGCGCCAACAGGCTGAAAATCTTGCTAACTGGGCTAAAAAAGGCTCTCTTGTCGGGATTACAGGTCGTATTCAGACTCGTAGTTACGATAACCAGCAAGGACAACGTGTCTACGTGACAGAAGTCGTAGCTGAGAATTTCCAAATGTTGGAAAGCCGTAGTGCTCGTGAAGGACAAAGTGGTGGAGCTTATTCTGCACCAACTGCCAGTCATGCAGCACCTACAAATTCAGTACCTGACTTTTCACGTGATGAAAATCCATTTGGATCAACCAATCCTTTGGATATTTCAGATGATGATTTACCATTCTAATGGACAATTAATACTATAAAGGAGAAAAAACATGGCTCAACAACGTCGTGGCGGATTCAAACGCCGTAAAAAAGTTGATTACATCGCAGCAAACAAAATTGAATATGTTGATTACAAAGATACTGAGCTTCTTAGCCGTTTCGTTTCAGAACGTGGGAAAATCCTTCCACGTCGTGTAACTGGAACTTCAGCTAAAAACCAACGTAAAGTAACAACAGCTATCAAACGCGCTCGCGTAATGGCTTTGATGCCTTTCGTAAACGAAGATTAAAGAAAAGACCCTTACGGGTCTTTTTTTCACGAGCATTGAAATGTGAGAGCGAGTTGGGGTCCGGGTGACCTCTTTTTCATGAGCATTGAAATGTGAGAGCGAGTTGAGGTCCAGTGGACCTCTTTTTCATGAGATAGTTTTTTTTGACCTTGGCGTGCTATAATGGTAATAGAAAGAGTAAAGGTGGGTAAGTCAAAGATGAATTGTACGATTGGAAATGAATGCAACTAGCCAAAATAATGATGATTTGGTTTTGTATCTAGTAAAGGAATTCGGATAAGAGACAAGGATTTTATTGGGGATGTGGGATTTCTCTACTTTATGGTATAATGGAAGGAGTGAATTGAAGGAGGTATTATAATGGATGTCAAGTTAAGATACAAGGCTAAGAAGATTAAGATTATCTTTTTTGATATAGATGATACTTTACGAAATTCAAAGACTGGCTTTATTCCAAGCACTATTCCAACAGCCTTTAAACAATTACGTGATAAAGGAATTTTGACAGGAATTGCGACTGGTCGAGGTATTTTTGGTGTCGTCCCAGAGATTAAAGCCCTCAAACCTGATTTCTTTGTAACCTTGAATGGTGCTTATATTGAGGACAAAAAGGGCAATGTCATTTATAGTAACAAAATTGCTAAAGATAAGGTTGAAGAGTATATTACTTGGACCAAAGAAGTTGGGATTGATTATGGTTTGGTGGGAAGTCATGCTACTAAACTATCAAGGCGAACAGAGATGATTAGCCAGGCGATTGACCCGATTTATCCTGATTTAGAGGTGGACCCTGATTTTTACCAAAAAGAAGATATTTATCAGATGTGGACATTTGAAGACCAGGGAGATGATCTGAAATTGCCTGATACTTTGGCATCGACCTTACGTATGGTTCGTTGGCATCGTAACTCATCTGATGTAGTACCTTTAAATGGTTCTAAGGCAGCTGGGGTAGCAAAAGTTGTAGAACATTTAGGTCTTAAACCTGAGAACGTCATGGTTTTTGGGGATGGACTTAACGATTTGGAGCTCTTTGATTATGCAGGCATTAGTGTTGCTATGGGCATTTCTCATGACAAAATCAAAGAAAAAGCAGATTATATTACAAAAACACTAGAAGAGGATGGCATTTTTAATGCCTTAGAAGGATTCGGTATGGTAGAAAAAGAATTACATTTTCCACAAGTTAACATTGAAACAGTAGAAGGTCCAATTGTGACTATTAAGACAAATCATGGGGATATGCGTATCAAACTTTTCCCTGATCACGCACCAAAAACAGTAGCCAACTTTATTGCTCTGTCAAAAGATGGATACTATGACGGTGTGATTTTCCACCGTATTATTAAAGATTTTATGATTCAAGGTGGAGACCCAACTGGAACCGGTATGGGTGGTGAATCTATCTATGGTGAGTCATTTGAGGATGAGTTTTCAGAAGAACTTTACAATGTCCGTGGAGCCCTTTCTATGGCCAATGCTGGACCAAATACAAATGGTAGCCAGTTCTTTATCGTGCAGAATCAACACTTGCCATATTCTAAGAAAGAAATTGCTCGTGGTGGTTGGCCAGAGCCAATTGCGGAGATTTATGCAGAACAAGGTGGAACTCCTCACCTAGACCGTCGTCATACTGTATTCGGTCAACTTGCGGATGAAGCTTCTTATGAAGTTCTGGATGCAATTGCAGGTGTCGAAACAGGTGCAATGGACAAGCCAGTTGAAGATGTCGTAATTGAAACTATTGAAATTGAGGACTAAAATGAAAATCGGTGATAAGCTAAATGGCCGTATTACTGGGATTCAGCCCTATGGAGCTTTTGTTGAGTTAGAAACAGGAGTGACAGGACTGATTCATATTTCGGAGATTCGGACAGGATTTATCGAAAATATTTACGAGGTTTTAAAAATCGGTGATGAAGTCCAGGTACAAGTAGTAGATTTTGACGAATATACAGGGAAGGCTAGTCTTTCCATTCGTACCTTGGAAGAAGAAAAACATCAACTTCCTAGACGGAGACGTTTTTCGAATGATCGCATCAAACATGGATTCGCGCCGCTTGGTCGCATGATGCCTGTTTGGACACGAGAAGCCTTGGAACATTTAAAGAAAAACAGTAATTGATATCCTCTCAAATTATTGTGATGTTATTATATTTTGTTATAATAGAAGTATGAACGAAGAACAATTATTAAAATCAGGAGAGCGCATTAACCAACTCTTCTCTACAGATATCAAGATTATTCAAAATAGAGAGGTTTTCAGCTATTCGGTGGATAGTGTACTTTTGTCACGCTTTCCTCGTTTCCCTAAAAATGGGTTAATTGTGGATTTTTGTGCGGGCAATGGAGCTGTTGGACTGTTTGCCAGTAGCCGGACCAAGGCTAAAATTCTATCTGTTGAAATCCAAGAACGCTTGGCAGATATGGCTGAACGCTCAGTGCGTTTAAATGGGCTGGACGGACAGATGCAGGTCATCTGTGATGATTTGAAGAATATGCCTAGTCACATTCAGGGGAGCAAGGTTGATTTGATTTTATGCAATCCGCCTTATTTTAAAGTGGATCCAAATTCTAATCTGAACGAAAGTGAGCATTACCTTTTAGCTCGGCATGAAATTACAACCAATCTTAAGGAAATCTGTCGTAGTGCCCAGAGTATTCTCAAATCAAATGGGCGTTTGGCAATGGTTCATCGACCTGATCGATTATTAGATATCTTAGATACGCTCCAACAGCATAATCTGGCTCCAAAACGTCTGCAATTTGTTTATCCTAAACGGGAGAAGGAAGCTAATATACTTTTGATTGAGGCTATTAAAGACGGCTCCACTAGTGGTTTTAAGGTTTTACCACCACTCATTGTTCATAATAGTGATGGTACTTATACACCAGAAATTCAAGAGATTTACTATGGATCATAAGGCTTATATGTATGTGGTAGAGTGTCGTGATGGTTCCTACTATACAGGCTATACAACAGATGTGAAGAAACGGATTGCCGTTCACAATAGCGGTAAAGGTGCAAAATATACACGCGCTCGATTGCCGGTAAAACTCATCTTTGCAGAAGGTTTTGACAGCAAGGAAGAAGCCATGTCTGCTGAAGCTCTTTTCAAGCGCAAGACTCGCATGCAAAAAGAACATTATCTCAAAGAGTGTCAAAATAAGAATTTAGTAGATACTTTTGAAATGTAATGAGGAGTCCTTTGGCTCCTCTTATTTTTGTCAAAAATTGAAAAAAATGCTACAATAAAGAGAATAAAGAAACGAGGTATTATCATGTCTAAGATTCTAGTATTTGGTCACCAAAATCCAGACTCAGATGCTATTGGTTCATCTGTAGCTTTTGCTTATCTTGCAAAAGAAGCATACGGTTTGGACACAGAAGCGGTGGCTCTTGGAACTCCAAATGAAGAAACAGCTTTCGTCTTGAACTATTTTGGTGTAGACGCACCGCGCGTGATCACATCTGCTAAAGCAGAAGGTGCAGAACAAGTCATCTTAACAGACCACAATGAATTCCAACAATCTGTTTCAGATATCGCTGAAGTAGAAGTTTACGGTGTGGTGGACCACCACCGTGTGGCTAACTTTGAAACTGCAAGCCCACTTTACATGCGTTTGGAACCAGTTGGATCAGCATCATCTATCGTTTACCGCATGTTCAAAGAGCATGGCGTAGCTGTTCCAAAAGAAATCGCAGGTTTGATGCTATCAGGTTTGATTTCAGATACTCTTCTTTTGAAATCTCCAACAACCCACCCATCTGATAAGGTGATTGCGCCTGAATTGGCTGAATTGGCTGGTGTGAACTTGGAAGAATACGGTCTTGCCATGCTCAAGGCTGGTACAAACTTGGCAAGCAAATCTGCTGAAGAATTGATTGATATCGATGCTAAGACATTTGAACTTAATGGAAACAATGTCCGTGTGGCTCAGGTCAATACAGTTGATATTGCTGAAGTCTTGGAACGCCAAGCTGAAATCGAAGCAGCCATCCAAGCCGCAAATGCAGCTAACGGCTACTCTGACTTTGTCTTGATGATTACAGACATCGTCAACTCAAACTCAGAAATTTTGGCTCTTGGTGCTAATATGGACAAGGTAGAAGCAGCTTTCAACTTCAAACTTGAAAACAACCACGCTTTCCTTCCAGGTGCTGTTTCACGTAAGAAACAAGTGGTACCACAATTGACTGAAAGCTTTAATGCATAATCATAGATGGGAAAGCCCATTGTTAAAAAGGAGTTTCGGCTCCTTTTTTGCTAGGAGAGAAGTATGTTAGAAAATGGCGATTTGATTTTTGTGAAAGATGATTCGAATATAGGACAGGCCATCCAGGAATCTACTGGTCACTATAGCCATGTGGCCATCTTTTTGGACGGACAGGTCTATCATGCCACGGTAGAAGGTGGTGTCCTTGCTCAGTCTCCTGAGGAATTCTTTGAAGCTGGAAAAGTCTATGACCTTTATCACTATGAGCAGATTGATGGTGCAGAGGTCAAAAAGCGAGCAGAGAGTCTCTTAGGGGCTCCCTACAATGCGTCCTTTTACCCAGATGGAGATGGTTTCTATTGTTCCCAGTTTGTAGCAGAAATTCTTCCTATTTTTGAGACCATTCCCATGAAGTTTGGAGATGATACACAGGAAATCAGTGATTTCTGGAGAGAATATTATCGAGAGCTGGGGCTTCCTGTACCACTGAATCAGCCGGGGACAAATCCAAGTCAATTAGCAGTATCTCCTCTTTTAGTTTGTAAAGAAAGGAATCTTTATGATTCATATTTTTAATCCATCTCGCTTAACGCGACAGCCATTCTTTAAGGATTTAATTGATTTTCTAGACCAGCATGACGATGTTATCCTCCGTGAAATCAAGGCTCAGTTTCCAGAGATACCAGTTGATAAGTTTTTGGAGGAATACATTAAAGCGGGTTTGATTTTGAGAGAAAACAAACGCTATTATCTCAATCTTCCCTTTCTAGAATCTACAGAATCTCTTGTACTAGACCAGGAAGTCTTTGTGAGAGATAATAGTCCTGTTTATCAAGAAATCCTGGAGAAAGATTTTCAGACAGAATTGCGCAATCAAACAAATGCAGCTATCCTAGAAGAGCACACCGATTTTGCAAGGGAAAAGATGACCTTGTCCAATTACTTCTACAGGGTCAAGTTCCAGTATCCACTGACGGAAGAGCAGCAGAGACTGTATGAAATTTTAGGGGATGTCAATCCTGAGTATGCTCTCAAGTATATGACTACTTTTTTGCTCAAGTTTCTTAAAAAAAATCAACTGATACAGAAACGACGTGATATCTTTGTTGATAGTCTAGTCTTATTAGGCTACATCGTTCAAAACGAAGATGGGAAATATGAGTTGGCTGTAGAATTTGATAAAGAACGATTCGTCTTTAGAAAAAAATAGAAGAAGGCTAGGAATTTTCCTAGCCTTTCTATTGTTTGATTAAAGATAACGTTCAGCGATGGCGGCATCACCTGGATATTCTTCTTTTACACCATTGACGATTTGGTAGCAGTCAGCTCCTTTTCCAGCGATAATAACAGCATCCAGTTCTTGACTTGTAACAGACATCGCAGTCTTGATGGCTTGCTCACGGTCAGCAATCTTTTCAACAGGACGACGGATGTAGCTACTAATTTCATCAGCAATGGCCATTGGATCTTCATAGTTTGGATCGTCAGCCGTTAGAAATACTTGAATTTCAGGATGTTGATCGAGGAGAAGTCCAAAGTCCTTACGACGGCTTTCTCCCTTATTTCCAGTAGAACCAAGAACTAGAGCAATTTTTCCAGTCTGATGTGTTTCAACGACTGAGATTAGTTTTTTAAGACTGTCACCATTGTGGGCGTAGTCGATGAAAACTTTAGCGCCATTTTTCTGAGTGAGAACCTCCATGCGGCCAGGAACGCGTGTTGCAGCAATCCCTTTTTTAATGTCTTCAAGACTAGCACCTAAACGAAGGCAAGCAAGTCCAGCAGCGACAGCATTTTCTTGGTTAAAATATCCAATCAACTGGATATCATAATCTCCAGCTAATTTACCAGTAGCTGAGAAGCTAAAGGCTTTGGAGTTTTCGATTTGGTTATCAGATTGGCTACCGTAGAAGTCATGCTCTTGGTTCTCAACTTGTTCTTTTAGAATAGAGAAGTGGTCCATATCGCTATTAATGACAACTGCTCGGCTATTTTTCATCAAGAGACGCTTGTGGTAGAAGTAGTCTTCAAAGGTTGGATGCTCAATAGGACCAATATGGTCAGGACTGATATTTAGGAACACTCCTACATCAAAAGTGAGGCCGTAGACTCGCTTCACCAAGTAGGCTTGACTAGAAACTTCCATAACAAGGTGGCTTCTTCCATTATCAACTGCCTGCGCCATCATATCAAAGAGGTCGATGCTTTCAGGTGTTGTCAGAGCAGACTTGAAGAAAGTTTTTCCGTCCAAAGTCGTATTCATAGTTGATAACATAGCAGGACGATGTTGCTGATTTAAGATATTGTAGGCGAAGTATGCCGCTGTTGTTTTTCCTTTGGTACCAGTGAAAGCGAGAAGTTTTAGTTTTTCCTGCGGATTGCCATAAAATTCCATGGCAATCAAACTCATAGCCTTCTTAATATCGCTAACAACGATGACAGGAATGCCTACTTCATAATCCTGCTCCGCTACATACCAACCGAGTCCTTGTGAGATTGCCGAAAGAAGAAATTCCTTCTTAAAAGCAGCTCCTTTTACAAAAAAGAGGCTATTATCTTTTGCTTTTCGGCTATCGTAGCAGATGCTATCAAAAGTTACATCATTAAAATAATAGTGGTAATGTCCTTGGTCGATAATCTCACGGAAGAGATCGTCTTTCTTTAAAATATCTAATACGGTTTCAATCTTTATCATACTTTCTATTGTAAACTGAAAGTCTGAATTTTACAAGTAACAAGGAAAAGTTTATAATGGAAGATAAGGAACATTTCCTAGTTATTAAAATTGAATGAGGAAGTTATGTCTAACGAAAATAATCATCAGCAGGCCCAGATGTTACGCGGGACTGCCTGGCTTACAGCTAGTAACTTTATCAGTCGCCTGCTCGGGGCTATTTACATTATCCCTTGGTATATTTGGATGGGCACATATGCTGCTAAGGCTAATGGTCTCTTTACTATGGGTTATAATATCTACGCCTGGTTCTTGTTGATTTCGACAGCAGGTATCCCAGTGGCGGTCGCTAAGCAGGTCGCTAAATACAATACCATGCATGAGGAAGAGCATAGTTTTGCCCTGATTCGAAGCTTCTTAAGCTTTATGACTGTATTGGGACTTGCCTTTGCTTTGATCTTATATCTCTTTGCACCTTGGTTGGCTGATCTTTCCGGTGTCGGTAAGGATTTGATTCCCATTATGCAGAGTCTAGCTTGGGCTGTCTTGATTTTCCCGTCTATGAGTGTTATCCGTGGATTTTTCCAAGGGATGAATAATCTTAAACCTTATGCCATGAGTCAAATTGCTGAGCAGGTTATCCGTGTGATTTGGATGCTCTTAGCAACCTTTATCATCATGAAGCTCGGTTCAAAAGATTATCTATCGGCAGTTACTCAATCTACTTTTGCTGCTTTTGTGGGAATGGTAGCTAGTTTTGCAGTCTTGCTTTATTTCCTTTATAAGGAAGGATTGCTTCAAAAAGTATTTGAAACTCGAGATAAGATTGATAGTAAGAGTCTACTGGTTGATACGATTAAGGAAGCTATTCCCTTTATTATAACAGGTTCAGCTATTCAACTTTTCCAAATCTTGGACCAAATGACCTTTATCAATAGCATGAAGTGGTTTACCAACTATAGTAATGAAGATTTGGTTGTCATGTTTTCTTATTTCTCTGCCAATCCTAATAAAATCACTATGATTTTGATTTCCGTAGGAGTATCAATCGGTAGCGTTGGATTGCCTCTCTTGACTGAGAACTATGTAAAGGGTGATTTACAAGCAGCTTCTCGCTTGGTACAAGATAGTATTACTATGCTCTTCCTATTCCTCTTACCTGCAACGGTTGGAGTAGTCATGGTAGGAGAGCCCCTCTATACAGTCTTTTACGGTAAACCTGATAGTTTGGCTTTGGGGTTGTTTGTCTTTGCAGTCTTGCAGTCAACTATCCTCGGTTTATACATGGTTTTATCACCAATGCTTCAGGCTATGTTCCGTAACCGCAAGGCAGTACTATATTTTGTCTATGGTTCGCTTGCTAAGCTCCTTTTACAACTACCATCAATAGCGATTTTCCATAGCTATGGTCCTCTCATTTCAACGACCATCGGTCTTATCATTCCAATTGTTTTAATGTACCGTGAAATCTGTCAGATTACAGGTGTTCGCCGAAAGATTATCTTGAAGAGAACAATCTTAGTTTCTATTTTGACTCTAGTTATGTTTATTCTAGTAGGACTCTTGCAATGGATTATTGGATTTGTCTTCCAACCAACTGGACGTTTCTGGAGTTTCCTATATGTCGCCTTAATTGGTACAATCGGTGGCGGGCTTTACGGAGTTATGTGTCTCTATACTCGACTTTTGGATAAGGTTATTGGGCAGGAAAAAGCAAATCAGTTACGAGCACGATTAAAATTATCATAATAGTTTATAAATAAAACGAACAATTTGAACTTTTTACGTAAAAAAAGTCTAAATTGTTCTTTTTTTCTTGAAAAAATACAAAAAAATATAAAAAATGTAGAAAAATATAAATTTTAGAGCATAATCACTTGACTAAAAAAAACAATAGCTGTATAATGATACAAATATTTAAATTTGGAGGTTCTGTTTATGAAAAAGTCTAAGGCAAAATATCTGACGCTGGCAGGCGTTGCCCTAAGTGCAGGTCTGCTATTGGCGGCTTGTAGCAACTCAGCTAGCTCTACAAAGACATACAACTATGTCTATTCTAGCGATCCGTCTAGTTTGAACTATCTTGCAGAAAACCGTGCAACAACCAATGACATCGTTACCAATTTGGTAGATGGGTTGATGGAAAATGACCAATACGGTAACTACGTTCCATCCTTAGCAGAGGACTGGAGTGTTTCTCAGGACGGTTTGACATACACTTATAAACTTCGTAAAGATGCTAAGTGGTATACCTCTGAAGGTGAAGAATATGCTCCAGTAACTGCCCAAGATTTTGTAACTGGTTTGAAATATGCGGCTGATAAAAAATCCGAAGCTTTGTACCTAGTTCAAGATTCTGTAGCAGGTTTGGATGACTATATCAACGGGAAAACAACTGACTTTTCAACTGTCGGTGTTAAGGCGATTGACGACCAAACAGTTCAGTACACTTTGACACGACCCGAATCTTATTGGAACTCTAAAACAACATCAACCATTCTCTTCCCTGTCAATGCAGACTTCCTGAAATCAAAAGGGGATGATTTTGGTAAGGTGGATCCTTCTAGCATTTTGTACAATGGACCTTTCTTGATGAAATCCTTTGTTTCAAAATCTGTCATCGAATTCAAGAAAAATCCGAACTACTGGGATGAAAAAAATGTCTTTGTAGATGATGTGAAATTAGCCTATTATGATGGTAGTGACCAAGATGCACTGGCTCGTAACTTTGTAGAAGGAGTCTACAGCTACGCACGTCTCTATCCAAATAGCTCAAGCTTTGAAGGAATTAAAGAGAAGAACAAAGATAACATCATTTATAGTATGCAAACCGCAACTTCTTATTATTTGAACTTCAACTTGGACAGAAAATCTTATAACTTCACGTCTAAATCCTCAGATATCGAAAAGAAATCAACTCAAGAAGCAGTTCTGAATAAAAACTTCCGTCAAGCCTTCAACTATGCTTATAACCGTACAGCCTATGGAGCTCAATCTCAAGGGGAAGACGGAGCAACGAAGATTATTCGTAACCTGGTTGTACCTCCTACATTTGTAACCATCAATGGGAAAGACTTTGGAGATGTTGTTTCAGAAAAGATGGTCAACTATGGCCAAGAATGGCAAGGAATCAACTTTGCAGATGCGCAAGACCCATACTACAATCCTGACAAGGCTAAGGCTAAATTTGCGGAAGCCAAGAAAGAATTGGAAGCTAAGGGTGTGCAATTCCCAATCCACTTGGATGTAACAGTTGACCAATCATCTAAAAAAGGTGTACTTGAAGCAAGCTCTTTGAAACAATCCATCGAATCTGTTCTAGGAGCTGAGAATGTGGTGATCGATATCCAACAATTATCAACAGACGATTACGATAATTCTGGCTACCTCGCTCAAACTGCAGCTCAAAAAGACTTTGATATCTATAATGGTGGTTGGAGTGCAGACTACTTAGATCCGTCAAGCTATCTTGATATCTTAAATGTCAATAACGGTGGTATGTTGCAAAACATTGGTCTAGAACCAGGTGAGGTCAATGACAAGGCTAAGGCAGTTGGACTCGATACTTACACTCAAATGTTAGAAGAAGCGAACAAGGAGCAAGATCCAGCGAAACGTTATGAAAAATATGCTGAAGTTCAAGCTTGGCTCGTCGATAGTGCCCTTGCAATTCCAAACGTTTCCCTCGGTGGAACACCGACCTTGAGAAAGACAGTTCCATTCTCATCGCCATTCTCACAAGCTGGAAATAAGGGTGTCGAATCATACAAGTACCTCAAGTTGCAAGATAAGACTGTATCGGCTGCTGAGTATGAAAAAGCTAAAGAAAAATGGCTGAAAGAAAAAGAAGAATCTAATAAAAAAGCCCAAGAAGAATTAGCAAAACACGTTAAATAATCAGTCTATTCAACAGGAAAAACGATAGTTTCTCAGGAAGCTATCGTTTTTGTATAGTTTGAAACTATAACTAGCTCTTGAAAACAAGAAAACGAAGGATACAAAATAAGTGGTACAATAGTTACTATAGATTTGGAGGTATTGTATGAGTAAATCATTTCACATCAACACAATTTTAGCACAAGCAGGGATCAAGTCTGATGAGGCAACAGGTGCTTTGGTTACACCTATTCACTTTTCAACGACTTATCAGCACCCAGAATTTGGTCAATCAACTGGATTTGACTATACCCGCACCAAAAACCCAACTCGTAGCAAGGCAGAGGAAGTTTTGGCAGCTATTGAATCCGCCAAGTATGCTTTGGCGACTAGTTCAGGTATGTCTGCGATTGTGTTAGCCTTTAGCGTTTTTCCAGTAGGAAGCAAGGTTTTGGCTGTCCGTGACCTTTACGGTGGTTCTTTCCGCTGGTTCAATCAAGTTGAGCAAG
Source organism: Streptococcus sp. CF4-3 (assembly GCF_024295385.1). Taxonomy (NCBI): domain Bacteria; kingdom Bacillati; phylum Bacillota; class Bacilli; order Lactobacillales; family Streptococcaceae; genus Streptococcus; species Streptococcus sp. CF4-3. Next base: position 75,751 of record NZ_JANCPN010000005.1, read on the forward strand.
AAGGACGTTTCCACTTTACCTATGCCAACACAGAAGAAGAGCTGATTGCTGAGATAGAAAAGGATGTGGATGTACTTTATATCGAAACACCAACCAACCCTTTGATGTTGGAATTTGATATTGAAAAATTATCAAAGTTAGCTCATGCTAAGGGTGCTAAAGTTGTCGTCGATAATACCTTCTATAGCCCGATTTACCAACGTCCAATTGAAGATGGAGCAGATATTGTCCTTCATTCAGCGACAAAATACCTTGCAGGCCATAATGATGTTCTAGCTGGTGTAGTTGTGACAGATAATGCTGATTTGTACGAAAAACTCTTTTACAATCTCAACACGACAGGGGCTGTTTTGTCACCATTTGATAGTTATCAATTGATTCGTGGTCTTAAAACATTGTCACTTCGTATGGAGCGCTCAACAGCTAATGCTCAAGAAATCGTAGCCTTTTTGGAACAATCACCTGCAGTCAAAGAAGTTTTGTATACAGGTCGTGGGGGAATGATTTCCTTTAAAGTGGCGGATGAAAAACGAATCCCTCATATTTTGAATACCTTAAAAGTATTCTCTTTTGCTGAAAGCCTGGGTGGTGTTGAAAGTCTGATTACCTACCCAACCACTCAAACCCATGCAGACATTCCTGCAGAGGTTCGTCATTCTTATGGATTAACAGATGACCTCTTGCGCTTGTCTATTGGTATTGAGGATGCTAGGGATTTGATTGAAGATTTGCGTCAAGCCTTGGAAGGATAAGACTATGGGAAAATATGATTTTACGACTTTGCCCAATCGTTTTGGACATCATACCTACAAATGGAAAGAAGCAGAGACTGACCGTCAAGTATTGCCGGCCTGGATTGCTGATATGGACTTTGAAGTCTTACCTGAGATTCGTCAGACTGTCCATGACTATGCTGAGCAATTAGTCTATGGCTATACCTATGCTAGTGATGGCTTGATTGAAGCCGTTCAAAACTGGGAGGAAAAACACCATAGTTATCGCTTTGAAAAGGATGCTCTAGTCTTTATCGAAGGAGTAGTGCCAGCTATTTCAACAGCCATTCAAGCCTTTACCAAAGAAGGTGAAGCGGTTCTGATTAACACACCGGTTTATCCTCCTTTTGCTCGAAGCATTAAGCTCAACAATCGTCGACTAATCACCAACTCTCTAGTAGAAAAAGACGGACTTTTTGAGATTGACTTTGATCAATTGGAGAAAGACTTTGTCGAAGAAGATGTGAAACTCTACGTTCTCTGCAATCCTCATAATCCTGGTGGACGCGTTTGGGAAAAGGAAGTCTTAGAGAAGATTGGACAACTGTGTCAAAAACATGGAGTTTTGCTAGTATCTGATGAGATTCACCAAGATTTAGCTCTATTTGGAAACAAGCACCAGTCATTCAACACTGTAAATGAAGATTTTAAAGAATTTTCACTGATTTTAAGTAGTGCAACTAAGACCTTCAACATTGCTGGGACGAAAAATTCTTACGCTATTATCGAAAATCCTAAGTTGAGACTTGCTTTCCAAAAACGCCAGCTGGCTAATAATCAACATGAAATCTCAGGTCTGGGATATTTGGCAACAGAAACTGCCTATCTATATGGTGAAGATTGGTTGACAGAACTCAAAGAACTGATTGAGAAACACATTGATTATGTAGTGGATGTATTTGGTAGAGAAACCAAAATCAAGGTCATGAAACCTCAAGGGACCTATCTCATTTGGCTTGATTTTTCAGCCTATGATATTAGCGATGAAGAGCTAAGAAAACTCTTGAGAGACGAAGCCAAGGTTATCCTGAATAGGGGCTTGGACTTTGGTGAAGAAGGAGCTCTCCATGCTCGCTTAAATGTAGCTATGCCGACATCTGTCTTGGAAGAAGTTTGCCAACGAATCATTGCCACTTTTTCAAATTATTAAAAAACTAGCCTTTTAGGAGAAAGTACTCCTAGAAGGCTATTTTCATAGACAGAAATGTGGTATAATTAAGAGATAAAGTAAAGGGGACACTATGGCTAAATTGATTCCAGGAAAGCTTCGAATGGAGGGAGTGGAACTCTATGAAACTGGTCAGATTGAAATCATTAAAGAACAAGACCATCGCATCTATGCGCGTGTAGCAGATGAAGAGATTCGCTATAGTTTGGATGATGATTTGATTTTTTGTGCATGTGATTTTTTCAAAAAAAGAGGTTACTGTGTTCATTTGGCGGCATTGGAATATTATCTGAAAAATGACCAACTAGGGCAAGAAATCTTACTCAATCTAGAGGCTAATCAGAAAGAAAAGGAAACTGTTGAGACACAAGTGACTTTCGGAGGGAAATTCTTGGAGTCTATCCAAGCACCTAGTCAGTCTGACCTCTATCAGCTTTCTGCTCAAGGGCAGGTGGAAGCAGGAACCAATCGCATTATCTGGACTTTAAGAATTGGTCTTTCTCAGCAAGATAAGTTTTATGTGATTAGGGATATCCCTCTTTTCTTAAAAGTCATAGAGTTTTCCAAACCTTACATGATAGGAAAGCATTATGAGCCTTCATTAAGACTTGAACAATTTGATAAAGCTAGTCAAGAAGTCTTAAATTTCTTATTAGGTTTGGTTGAAGAGAAGATTGACTACAATATTTTTTTCCCAAATCAAGGACGACATCTCTATTTTCCTAAAACCTTTTTTGAGCAGGGGGCTAGTCTACTGATGGGATTAGTTGCCTTTCAATTTGACCATCAGCTTTCGACATATCATCATCTTCTCTTCCAAGACTTTGATGGCCAAGCAGGTTTGTTTTCATTTAGAATTGAAGAAAAATCCAACTATTTTGAAATGGAAGTCTTCGAACAGGCAGGGCTTAATTTCTTTTACAGGGGACAAGTATTATTCTACAAGGGGAATTTTTTCCTGATGACGAAAAAACAGGCTAGTTTATTAGATGCACTTAGAAAAGTTCCTTTAGACAATGGTGGCAGAAAGATCTTACAGTTTGATACTCGTGATCGAGACCTTTTAGCTTCGAACTTGTCGCAGTTTAAATGCCTAGGAAAAGTAGAAGCTCCTGATTCACTACAAATCCAATCCTTCCGTCCGTCTTTTTACATGGATCGTGAAGAGGATGGTTCTATTCGATTAGATATGCAATTTCAATATGAAACTTGCCTAGTAACCAATCGTAATGAACTAGAGAACCTCCCTTTTGCTAGTGATATTCAACTGGAAAAACAGATTTTTCAGTTGGCCTTATCTGCGGGGTTTGAAGCGGATTTTCGTTCATGGCGTCAAAGTTTGAAAGTTGAAGCAGTCCATACATTCTTTCAGGAAGTATTACCAGCCTTTGCAGCACTTGGAGAATTAAAGATTTCTGAGAGTTTGCAAGATCTTTATCAGGTTCAGAAACCTCAAATTCATATCTCATCCAAGGGAAGTCTTTTAGAAATTCAATTTGATTTTCAGGATATTGATCAAGAAGAAATCAATCGAGCAATGAAAGCTCTCGTTGCCAAGCAGGACTATTATATTAGCTCGTCTGATCAGGTCTATTATTTTGATGAACAGACAAAACGTATTCGACAAGATTTAGAGGAATTAGGAATTGATGAGATAGAGAGTACTGCTTTCCAGGCTCGCAAGTCTTTGGCTTATACCTTATCTCATCTGTTTAAGGACAAGGATCAAGTTACTTTTACTGATGAATTTCGTCATTTGGCGCATCATTTAACGCATCCTGAGGATTTTCCGATGAAGTCCCTAGATATTCGAGCCCAACTCAGGGATTATCAGAAAAAGGGGATTCAATGGCTTCAGATGTTAGACCATTATGGATTTGGTGGAATTTTAGCTGATGATATGGGACTTGGAAAAACCTTACAAGCCATCGCCTTTTTAAGTAGCCAACTTCAGGAGAATAGCCGTGTCTTGATTCTTGCTCCATCTGGCCTCATTTATAATTGGGCTGATGAATTTAAAAAATTTGCACCGAATTTGGATGTGGCTGTCGTACATGGATTGAAACCTTATCGCGAGACTATTTTAGCAGAAAAACATCAGGTCTATGTGACCAGTTATGCCACTTTCCGTCAGGATAGTGAAATCTATCGAAATTTATCTTTTGATTTTCTATTTCTAGATGAAGCCCAAGTGATGAAAAATGCCCAAACCAAAATTGCTAAGATTTTGAGAAAGTTTGTGGTTCCATCGGTTTTTGCTCTTTCCGGAACACCAATTGAAAATAGTTTAGGGGAATTATGGTCTATCTTTCAGATTGTATTGCCAGGACTTTTGCCAGCAAAAAAAGACTTTATGAAATTGCCTGCTGAGAGAGTGGCACAGTTTATCAAACCATTTGTCATGCGTCGAAAAAAAGAGGATGTTCTTACAGAGTTACCTGATCTGATAGAAGTCGTTTATAAAAATGAACTGGAGGACCAGCAAAAAGCTATCTATCTAGCTCAACTTCAACAGATGCAAGAGCGTTTGGGACAAGTGACCGATGCAGAATTTCAACGAAATCGAGTTGAAATTTTAACAGGACTCATGCGTCTTCGCCAGATTTGTGATACTCCAGCTCTATTTATGGAGGATTATAAGGGAGATAGCGGGAAGCTTGATAGTTTACGAGATCTGCTAAGTCAAATTGCTGAGGGAAATCATCGTGTACTCATCTTCTCTCAATTTAGGGGAATGCTTGATCGGATCGAAAAGGAGTTGCCTCAGCTTGGCTTAACTTCCTTTAAGATTACTGGCTCTACACCATCACAGGAGCGTCAAGAAATGACCAAGGCTTTTAACCAAGGTGAGCGCGATGTGTTTTTGATTTCTCTAAAAGCTGGTGGAGTTGGTCTCAATCTTACTGGTGCGGATACAGTTATTCTGGTAGATTTATGGTGGAATCCGGCAGTTGAATCGCAGGCTATTGGCCGGGCCCACCGTATGGGACAAGACCAAGCTGTTGAGGTTTATCGTCTGGTAACCAGAGGCACAATCGAGGAGAAGATTCAAGAGTTGCAGGAACAGAAAAGAAATCTGGTATCAGAAGTATTGGATGGAACAGAGTCTCGTGGAAGTCTCACACTTACTGAAATTCAAGAAATATTAGGAATTTCTGAAGCCAAGACTTGAAAAATCAAGACTTTACGCTATAATGGAGTATTGAAAGGAAATAAAAATGAAGCTAGAACGATTTCCAATAGTGTCAGATGATGAAATTATGCTGACAGAGATGCCATTTATGAATTTATATGATGAGTCGGATCTCATTAGTAATATTAAGGGAGACTACCAAGATAAAAACTACTTGGAATGGTCGCCAATTACTACTGAAAAAAAGTCATCGACTAAGGCGCCAGAGAAACTGACTGAAAATAAGGAAAAATCCTACGCTGAACTTGCTCGTGAGGAAGCTAGAGCTGATTTGAAACGAAAACGTTCAGCAAAGTATTTGACACAAGATGTTAGTTTTACAAAACGCAATAAATCTTCAAATAATGTAGTAAGACAGGCAAATCAGCCAACAGCTCCTTTCCAAAAGGAAAATCCTGGTGAGCTTGCCAAATATAGTGACAAATTAACTCAGAACCATTATATTTTGGCTGAAATAGCTCCACAGATGCAGGAGACAAGCAAAGAAGAGTATCTTGGACCAAAGAGAAATAATTATGATTTTTTAAAGAAAAGCCAGATTTATAACAAAAAAGAAAATCAATCAGAAAAAGTGCGTAAAATTGCTCAAGAGTTGAACTTGACAAATATGACAGAGTAAAGGGGAAAAAGATGGCAAAAACCTATCATTTTATCGGAATTAAAGGATCAGGGATGAGTGCCTTGGCCTTGATGTTGCACCAAATGGGGCATAAGGTCCAAGGATCTGATGTAGAGAAATACTACTTTACACAACGTGGCTTAGAGCAAGCAGGAATCAAAATTTTGCCTTTTGATGAGAACAATCTTCAAGGGGATATAGAAATTATCGCTGGGAATGCCTTTCGTCCAGATAACAATGTTGAAATTGCTTATGCAGACAAGAATGGACTAAGCTATAAACGTTATCATGAATTTCTTGGTAGCTTTATGCGTGACTTTATCAGCATGGGTGTTGCCGGAGCACACGGTAAGACTTCAACAACAGGTATGCTTTCTCACGTTTTGTCACACATCACTGATACAAGCTATCTAATTGGAGATGGTACAGGTCGTGGTTCTGAAAATGCCAAGTATTTTGTCTTCGAATCAGACGAGTACGAGCGTCATTTCATGCCATATCACCCAGAGTACTCTATTATTACTAATATCGACTTTGACCATCCTGACTATTTCACAAGCTTAGAGGATGTCTTCAACGCCTTCAATGATTATGCTAAACAAATCAGTAAAGGTTTGTTTGTCTATGGTGAAGATGCTGAGTTGCGTAAGATTACATCTGATGCTCCAATTTACTATTATGGTTTTGAAGCAGAAAACAATGACTTTGTAGCAAGTGACTTGCTTCGTTCTACTACTGGTTCAACCTTCACAGTTCACTTCCGTGGTCAAGAATTGGGTCAATTCCACATTCCAACTTTCGGACGCCACAATATCATGAATGCAACAGCAGTGATTGGTTTGCTTTATACTGCTGGCTTTGACTTGAATTTGGTGCGTGAACACTTGAAGACTTTTGGAGGAGTGAAACGTCGCTTTACAGAAAAGATTGTCAATGACACTGTCATCATCGATGATTTTGCGCATCACCCAACTGAAATTATCGCAACTCTAGATGCTGCACGTCAAAAGTACCCAAGCAAGGAAATCGTTGCTATTTTCCAACCGCATACTTTTACTCGTACAATTGCTTTGTTGGATGATTTTGCACAAGCTTTGAACCAGGCTGATGCAGTTTACTTAGCACAAATCTATGGATCTGCTCGTGAAGTTGATCATGGTGATGTTAAGGTTGAAGATTTAGCAGCCAAGATTGATAAAAAACATCAAGTTATCACAGTTGAAAATGTGTCTCCGCTCTTAGACCATGACAATGCTGTATACGTATTTATGGGAGCAGGTGACATTCAATCATATGAATACTCATTCGAACGTCTCTTGTCAAATTTGACAAGTAATGTTCAGTAAGGAACACCATGGAATTTCCAATTAAAATAAGGGAAGTTCAGCAATCTGATATCGAGCAGGTTTGCTTGATACAGGAGAGTACTCAAAACTTCCAAGAAACATTTAATAGAGAAATAATAGAAGAACGTATCCGTAATTTTGCGGATACGTTTCTCTTAGCTAGTTTAGATGATCAGGTGATTGCTTATATTTCAGCGATAGATTTTGCTACATCCTCAGTAAGTAGATGGATAGTAGAGATGGCAGATGGAGAAGCTATTAGTAATGAAAATCTTGTGATTGATGCTTTATCTGTTCATCCGAATTATCAAGGGCAAGGATTTGGAACCTTGTTGCTCGCAGCCATGAAACAAGTTGCTCTTCAACAAAATAGTCCAGCTATTTATCTGGTCTGTAAAGATGAATTGCTATCTTATTTTGAGATGAATGAATTTATAGAGCAAGGAATAGTAGATCTGGGAGTCGGAAATAAAGTTGATTTTCTCATGTGTTGGATGAATCCCTTTTATCAGGAGGAACTATGATTATTCGACAAGCTAGACTGAGTGATTTAGACCGTATTTTAGAGATTGAATTAGAGAATTTTTCAATTGAAGAAGCCATACCTCGATCTGTCTTTGAAGCACATTTAAAGGAAATAAAAACGAGCTTTCTAGTGGCTGAAAAAGAGGGGGAGATACTTGGTTATATCGAAGGACCAGTAGTCCCTCATCGTTATTTACAAGACCAGTCTTTCACTGAAGAAATAAAAGACCACAGTCATAAGGAAGGTGGTTATATATCTGTGACTTGTCTTTCGATAGCAAAAAAAGCTCAATCTCTAGGACTAGGGAAAAAACTCCTGACCGCATTGAAAGAAGTGGCTCTTAAGCACGAACGAGAGGGGATCAATCTGACCTGTCATGACTACCTTATTGAATACTATGAGAAGCATGGTTTTGTCAATGAAGGAAAGTCTAAGTCCCAATTTGCAGGAGAAGAATGGTATGATATGGTCTGGGAAAACAAGAATTAGTGAGTAGAAAGGCTTCTAAGGTTGCTTTTCTTTAGTTTTTAAGATATAATATTAAGGATTATCAACAAGGAGGTAAATACCTTTGAGCGAAAATTCAAATGAAGAAAAGTTGAGTTTTAAAGAGCAAATTTTGCGAGATTTAGAACGACTAAAAAAAGAGGCAAATGAAGTTGAACAAACGGATGATCTTTTTTCAACTTTAGCAAAATCTTCTGAAGCAACTTCAGAAAAAAAGGAACCAAGTATTTCGGAAGAGGAGTTGATTGCAAAATCAGTTGCAGCTGTTGATCAATTGATTGATAATGCCCCAACTGTTCCTGAGCGTCCTGTTCTTGTAGAAGAAGTTCCAGAAGAAGCTGCAGAGGAAGTACAAGAAGAAATTCCAGAAGCAGTACAAGAGGAAGTAGTTGAGTCATCTCAATCAATTCCGGAAAAAGAAGAAAATAATTCAATTCCAACTAGAGTTTCAGTTTCTTATCGTGCATTCGATACTGTTCCAGAAAAAGAAACAGTAAACCTTGCGTCACACAAGGAAGAATTGACAAGTCAAGAAGCTACTGAAGAAGCAGACCTTCCTAGAAGAAGTCGGAGAGAGTCTGCGAAACCAGCTAAGAAAAAGAAAAAATCCCACTTGAAAGGATTTTTAGTCACAGTATTGGTATTGCTGATCCTACTTGGTGCTGGTGGTTTCTTTGGACTTCGCTATGCTGAATCAGCCTTGCAACCAGTGGATCCAAGTTCTAAACAATATATGACTGTTCAGATTCCAGATGGATCTAATGCTCAAGAAATTGGTTCAACGTTGGAAAAATCTGGTGTCATTAAAAATGGTTTGATCTTTACACTTTATGTCAAGTATAAAAACTATAATGAATTAAAATCTGGTTATTATAATCTTCAAAAGAGTATGAGCGTTGAAGATATCATTAAAGAGTTGCAAAAGGGTGGTACACCTGAACCTCAAGAGGTTACACTTGCAAGCTTGACTATTCCAGAGGGATATACTTTAGAGCAAATTGCTCAAACTATTGGGCAACTTCAAGGCAACTTTAAGGAACCTTTGACAGCGGAAGCATTTTTGGCTAAAGTTCAAGATGAGACCTTTATTGCTCAAGAGGTTGCCAAATATCCAAACCTGCTTGCAAGCTTGCCAGCCAAAGATAGTGGTGTTCGTTACCGTTTAGAAGGTTATCTTTTCCCTGCGACTTTTACAATCAAAGAAAGTACAACTGTTGAAAGTTTAATTGATGAAATGCTAGCTGCAATGGATAAAAACCTATCTAGTCACTATGCTACAATCAAAGAAAAGAACTTAACAGTGAATGAACTCTTAACAATTGCCTCTCTTGTTGAGAAAGAAGGAGCAAAAACAGAGGATCGTAAGTTGATTGCTGGTGTATTCTATAATCGTTTGAACCAGGGTATGCCACTTCAAAGTAATATTGCCATCCTTTACGCAGAAGGTAAACTTGGTCAAAATATCAGTCTTGCTGATGATGCAGGTATTGATACAACAATCAATTCCCCATATAATGTTTATACAAACCTTGGCTTAATGCCTGGGCCAGTTGATAGCCCTAGCTTGGATGCTATCGAATCAAGTATCAATCAGACAAAGAGTGACTATCTCTACTTTGTAGCCAATGTTCAAGATGGTAAGGTTTACTATGCCACAACATTGGAAGATCATGACAAAAATGTTCAAGAACATATTAATGGTAAATTAAACAAATCAAATAGCACAAACTAAAATTATGTGGTTTTCCACATAATTTTGCTTTAAGAAAGTAAATTTTATTGAAACAATCAAAAGAAAGTTGAGAAAAATGGTAGAAAAAACTTATCCAATGACATTGGAAGAAAAGGAAAAACTCGAAAAAGAATTAGAAGAATTAAAATTAGTACGTCGTCCAGAAGTCGTAGAACGTATCAAGATTGCTCGTTCATACGGTGATTTGTCAGAAAATAGTGAGTATGAAGCAGCTAAGGATGAACAAGCCTTTGTTGAAGGACAAATATCAAGCTTGGAAACAAAAATCCGTTATGCAGAAATCGTTAATAGCGATGCAGTCGCTCAAGATGAAGTTGCCATTGGAAAAACTGTAACCATCCAAGAAGTTGGAGAAGACGAAGAGGAAGTATACATTATCGTTGGTTCAGCTGGTGCAGATGCTTTTGCAGGTAAAGTATCAAATGAAAGCCCAATTGGTCAAGCCTTGATTGGTAAGAAAACAGGTGATATTGCTACAATCGAAACACCTGCTGGAAGCTATGATGTTAAGATTTTAAAAGTTGAAAAAACAGTTTAATAGGATAGAGAAGAAGGAGTAGATATAGGGAAAACGCTTCCATCGCTCCTTTTCTTCATTTTAAAAACTTGAGGAGACTAGATGAATTCAGAAAATAAACATAAAAAGAAAAGTAAAATGGAGCGTGGATTAACAAACCGCCACGTTCAGGTTATGGCCATTGCGGGAACAATCGGGACTGGACTATTTTTGGGAGCTGGTCGGTCTATCAGTTTAACTGGACCTTCGATTGTCTTGGTATATATGATTACGGGTGGCTTTATGTATCTCATGATGCGTGCTATTGGAGAAATGTTGTACCAGGACCCAGAGCAACACACCTTTATCAATTTTATTACACGCTATCTTGGAAAGGGCTGGGGATATTTCTCGGTTTGGTCTTATTGGTTATCAGTAGTCTTTATTGGTATGGCTGAGATTACAGCAATCGCTCACTATGTTCAGTTTTGGTTTCCGTCTTGGCCATCTTGGTTGATTCAGGTTGTCTTTTTAACAATTTTAGGATTGGTCAATCTGATTGCAGTTAAAATATTTGGTGAAGTGGAATTTTGGTTTGCCATGATTAAAATTGTGGCCATCCTTGCCATGATTGCGACGGGTATTTTTATGGTCTTGACTGGCTTTGAAACTCCTTATGGATCAGCAAGCCTTGTCAATATCAGTGAGCAATTCTCCCTTTTCCCAAATGGAGGAATGAACTTTGTTATGGCCTTTCAAATGGTTTTCTTTGCTTACTTGATGATTGAGTTTATCGGCGTTACCACATCTGAAACCAAAGATCCTCGAAAAGTCTTGCCTAAGGCTGTTAAGGAAATTCCTTTGCGAATTATCTTCTTCTACGGTGGGGCTTTGCTTGCAATCATGTCTATTATTCCTTGGCGTGAGCTTTCTGCGACAGATTCACCATTTGTAACGGTATTTGAACTTGTTGGCCTTAAGTGGGCAGCAGCCTTGATTAACTTTGTTGTTTTGACTTCCGCTGCGTCAGCCTTGAATTCAACCCTTTACTCAACAGGTCGTCACTTGTACCAAATTGCCCATGATTCACAAAATCGTTTCTTGAAAGCTATTAAGGCAGATACACTTTCACGCCACAACGTTCCTCAGAATGCTATCATTGCTTCTGCGGTATTGATTGGTCTTGCAGCCTTTATCAATGTACTTCCTGGCGTATCAGATGCCTTTGCTTTGATTACGGCTTCTTCATCAGGTGTTTATATCGCCATCTACATCTTAATCATGGTGGCCCATCTTAAGTATCGCAAGTCAAAAGACTTTATGGCAGATGGCTATCTCATGCCCCAATATCGCTTGCTAAATCCTCTGACTATGCTCTTCTTCATCTTTGTATTCGGAACTCTCTTTTTACAAGAATCAACTGTAATGGGAGCCAGAGGTTCAGCTATCTGGATTGTTGCTTTTGGTATTTATAGCCAATGGAAATTTAGAAAATAAGTTATAAACTCATCAACTTAGGTTGATGAGTTTTCTAGTTTGACAGCTCTTGGTAATAAGACTATAATCAAGCTATAAGTATCTTCGAGGAGGTTTGGATGCAGGTAAGATTGGAAAATATAGAGTCTCAGAAATCGCAAATTATAGGAGACTTGATTCGCTCCTATAATCGTTCCAAAAGAGAAGTTGCTGAAAGCGAGCCACTTAATCTGTATATTGAAGATGAACATGGTGAGATCATGGCTGGATTAGTAGCAGAGACTTTCGGGAATTGGTTAGAAATTGAGTATTTGTTTGTGAAGGAGGACATACGAGGACAAGGAATCGGATCCCAACTATTGCACCAAGCAGAGAGTGAAGCTAAAAAGAGAAACTGTCGCTTTGCTTTTGTGAATACTTATCAGTTTCAAGCGCCAGCCTTTTATCAAAAGCAGGGCTACAAGGAAGTCTTTACCTTAAAAGATTATCCCTGCACTGGACAAAGGCACTATTATCAAAAAGATTTGTAAACAGAGAACTCTCTATCATGTAAGTGGTAGAGTTTTTTGTAAAAAAAATCCCACAAAATGACAGATATATATTTCATAATGTAAAATATATGATATAATAAAGGTGAAAAAAGAAGCGCGACTTTTAAAATTAAGGAGGAGGTAACAAGTGGCTAAGAATTTAAAATTAAAGTTAGCTCGAGTGGAGCTTGACATGACACAAGGTGATTTGGCAGAAGCTGTGGGTGTCACTAGGCAGACTATCGGTTTGATAGAAGCTGGAAAGTACAATCCTTCGCTTTCACTTTGCCAATCCATTTGCAGGTGTTTAGGTAAAACGCTGGATCAATTATTTTGGGAGGAAGAAGATGAAAAATAAATTTTATTATTATCAATTACTAGACGAAAGAGAAGAACAACTGATGAATAAAGCATGGGCAGAGAGTTTTCATATCTCTATCGGATTGTTGTTTCTAGCTTATATCATATCGGTGTTAGCACCAAGCCTTTTTACTCCCAGCATGCTTCTCGTAATTATCATCATAGGGAATTTTTACTTTTTCAACCGTGCTCGAAGTCTAGGTGTAACCTATTATAGTCGTTTTCATTTTACAATTTTAGGATGCCTATTATTAACTCTAGTGATTACAGCTAGCTTGATGCTACAAAACTATCAGTTCAATATCGAAATTTACCAGCACAACCCTTTACATTTTAAATACATTTATGCTTGGGTCATTACATATCTCCTTTATCTTCCTTGGGTCTTTATTGGCAATCTCGGCCTTAAGAGTTATGGAGAATGGGCTCAGAAAAAGTTTGAACAGGATATGGATGAACTTGAGAGTATGGAATAGCTTGTTAGCTTTTTCTCCATCTTGGTAAAATGTGTTATAATAGTACTAATTTATGAGAAAAGAAGAAATATTTTCTTCTTTTTACAAATAAGGAAGAAGGACAGTATATGTACCCAGATGACAGTTTAACATTGCACACAGATTTGTATCAGATTAACATGATGCAGGTTTACTTCGACCAAGGAATTCATAACAAGAAAGCAGTTTTTGAAGTTTATTTCCGCCAACAACCGTTTAAAAATGGTTATGCTGTTTTTGCAGGTTTGGAACGCATTGTGAACTACCTAGAAAACCTGCGCTTTTCTGATAGCGATATAGCTTATTTGGAGTCACTTGGTTATCATGGTGCCTTCCTGGAATATCTCCGTAATCTCAAGTTAGAGTTGACGGTGCGTTCTGCTCAAGAAGGGGACTTAGTATTTGCTAATGAACCGATTGTTCAAGTGGAAGGACCTTTAGCGCAGTGTCAATTGGTTGAAACAGCTCTTTTGAATATTGTTAATTTTCAAACCTTGATTGCGACCAAGGCAGCTCGTATTCGCTCGGTCATTGAAGATGAGCCTTTGATGGAGTTCGGTACACGTCGTGCGCAAGAGATGGATGCAGCTATCTGGGGAACACGTGCGGCTGTTATTGGTGGTGCCAATGGAACTAGTAATGTACGTGCAGGTAAGCTCTTTGGTATTCCGGTTTTAGGAACTCATGCTCATGCTTTAGTTCAAGTTTATGGCAATGACTATCAGGCTTTCAAGGCTTATGCCTCAACTCACAAAAACTGTGTCTTCCTAGTGGATACCTACGATACTCTTCGCATCGGTGTTCCAGCAGCAATTCAGGTTGCGCGTGAACTCGGTGACAAGATTAATTTCCTTGGTGTTCGTATTGACTCTGGTGATATCGCCTATATTTCTAAAAAGGTTCGTCAACAACTGGACGAGGCAGGATTTACTGATGCTAAGATTTATGCATCCAATGACCTTGATGAAAATACCATCCTTAACCTCAAGATGCAAAAAGCTAAGATTGATGTTTGGGGTGTAGGAACTAAGCTCATTACAGCCTATGACCAACCAGCTCTAGGAGCAGTTTATAAGGTTGTTGCCATTGAAGATGAAAATGGTCAGATGCGCAATACTATCAAACTCTCTAGCAATGCTGAAAAAGTTTCAACTCCAGGTAAGAAACAAGTTTGGCGCATTACCAGTCGTGAAAAAGGAAAATCTGAAGGTGATTATATTACCTATGACGGCGTTGATGTGTCAAGTATGACTGAACTCAAGATGTTCCACCCAACCTATACTTATATCAAGAAAACTGTCCGCAATTTTGATGCAGTTCCTCTCTTGGTGGATATTTTCAAGGATGGAAAACTAATCTATGATTCACCGAGTCTACCTGAAATTCAAGCTTATGCTCGCAAGGAATTTGATAAGCTTTGGGATGAATACAAACGTGTTCTTAACCCACAACATTATCCAGTAGACTTAGCGCATGATATTTGGCAAGATAAGATGGACTTGATTGACAAGATGCGTAAGGCAGCTCTAGGTGAAGGAGAAGAAGAATGAGTTTGCAAGAGACCATTATCCAGCAATTAGGGGTTAAACCTGTCATCGACCCTCAAGAAGAAATCCGTCGTTCCATTGACTTTCTAAAAAGATATTTGAAGAAACATCCCTTCCTTAAAAGTTATGTATTAGGAATTTCTGGTGGTCAAGACTCGACTTTAGCTGGTCGCCTTGCCCAACTAGCTATAGAAGAAATGCGAGCTGAAACCGGTGATGATTCTTATAAATTTATAGCAGTTCGCCTGCCTTATGGAATTCAAGCAGATGAGGATGATGCCCAAAAAGCACTAGATTTTATCCAGCCAGATGTGAGTTTGGTGGTCAATATCAAGGATTCTGTAGATGCAATGGCAGCGGCAGTAGAGGCTACTGGTAGTCCAATGTTAGACTTTAATAAAGGGAATATCAAGGCTAGAAGCCGGATGATTGCCCAATATGCACTCGCAGGAGCTCATAGCGGAGCTGTTATCGGGACAGACCATGCTGCGGAAAATATCACAGGTTTCTTTACCAAGTTTGGTGACGGTGGTGCAGATATTCTCCCACTCTATCGCCTCAATAAACGTCAAGGAAAACAACTATTGAAGGAGCTCGGAGCTGATCCTGCTCTCTATGAAAAAGTACCGATTGCCGATCTAGAAGAAGAGAAACCAGGATTGGCAGATGAAGTTGCACTCGGTGTAACCTACGCAGAGATTGATGACTATCTGGAAGGTAAACAAATCAGCCCAGAAGCCCAAGAAATCATTGAAAAATGGTGGTACAAAGGCCAACACAAACGCCACCTACCAATCACAGTGTTTGATACGTTTTGGGAGTAAAAACCTCCGGGGGAGGTTTTTACCCCGAGTCTAGAAACAGGAGAACGAGGCAGGTCGGTAACTCGAAGAGATCGATTTCGTAGTCTCACCCCCGCAAGCCAGACAGCTACTGCGTCATGAAATTAGAGGAAACTGTTGTTTTCTCAATGTTTATGAGTAAAGTGTTTTTACCCTGATCTTAGAAATACAAAAGCGAAGAAGGTCCGGAGAACCTTTTTCACTTTATAACTTGAAATAGGAGACTGAGATAGGTCAATGCAAGTTTGAGCCCATCCATAAAATAGAAAGAGAGTTAGCATCATGAAAGCACTAGGTACACAACCAATAGAAACTGAACGATTGATACTGAGGAGATTTGTGGAAGGTGATGCTCAAGCCATGTTTGAGAATTGGGCTTCTCGTCTAGATAATCTAACCTATGTGACTTGGAATCCACACCTGAATGTCGAACAGACTCGAAACTCTATTGGCAATTGGGTAGCATCCTATGACAATCCTAACTATTACAAATGGGCCATTTGTCTCAAAGAAAATCCAGACTATGTCATTGGAGATATTAGTCTGGTCAGTATGGATGAAGAAAAATCTAGCTGTGAGATTGGATATATCTTAGGGATGGACTACTGGGGACGAGGACTCATGACAGAAGCTTTGAAGGCAGTTTTATCATACTGTCTAGATGAGATTGGATTTAAAGAGGTTGATGCTTGCTATGCAAGTTTAAATCCAGTATCTGGTCGTGTTATGGAAAAGGCGGGTATGACTTTTTGGAAGACGATTCCAAATGCAGTTGAACGAAAAGGTTATATAGCTGATAAAATTTATTATCAAATCAAAAAATAAGATGGAAAAGAATAACTTTTCCATCTTATTTTTTATAATATACTTTTTAATCAAAATAAAGCAGATCTTTGCTGGTACTTGTAAAGAGGTCGAAGCCATCCTTCGTAACAACACCGCAGTCCTCGATGCGGACCCCGACTTTACCAGGGATGTAGATACCAGGCTCAACTGAGAAGCACATGCCTTCTTCGATAACCATGTCGTTTCCTTCCATGATTGAAGGGAATTCGTGGACATCCATACCGATACCGTGACCGAGACGGTGGTTGAAGTACTCACCGTAGCCAGCTTTTTCGATTACTTCACGAGCAGCTCGGTCTACTTCATGAGCAGTCACACCAGGTTTGATAAAGTCAAGGGCAGCTTGTTGAGCTTCTAGAGTCAAGTTGTAAATATCTTTCTTGAATTGGTCAGGTTTTCCAACAGCGACTGTACGAGTCATATCTGATGCATAACCATTCACCATCACACCGAGGTCAAAGAGGAGAAGTGCATTGTTTTCGACCTTGTTGGCTCCAGGAATACCATGTGGATTCGCAGCATTATCACCAGTCAAAACCATGGTGTCGAAGCTCATTTCATAGCCTTCACGTTTCATAGCAAAATCGATTTGCGCAATGATATCAGTTTCCGTATTATCAAGAGAGATATTGTCAAAACCAACTTTAACAGACTTGTCGGCGTAAACACCTGCAACCATCATCTTTTGCACTTCGTCAGCTGATTTAATCAAGCGCATACGTTGGATCAATGGAGTCAAGTTATCAAACTCAGCAGTTTCAAAGACAGTTTTCAAACCGTGGTATTTAGTCAAGATGAGATTGTCAAACTCAACTGCTACACGTTTGAAATCAAGCTGTGGAAGAGCATTTTGAATTTTCTTCCAAGGGTTTTCAGAGTCCACGTAGCCAACTACTGGGAAAGAGACAGTGCTAGTCGCACGTTCAACCTCAAGGGCTGGCACAAAGAGAAGTGGTTCTTGGTTTCCAAGGACAAAAAGGAACATTTGACGTTCGTGTGGATCACTGTAAAAACCAGTGAGGTAATTAATTGTGACGGGGTCAGATACGACAGCGACGTCTAGCTTTTCTGATTCAAGATAAGTTAAGATTTGTTGTAATTTAGACATATGCTACCTTCTTTCTACCCCTCTATTTTTGCAAAATTTAGGAGAAATTGCAAGGGAGAAGGGGAAAAGACTACAAAAAAATTCCAACAGCTAATAGCATGTTGGAATAGAAAGATTAGTTGAATTCTGCCTTACTTTTCACATCGCTGTATTCTTCAGCAATTTCTTGGCTAAGGATATCTTCATAAGCTGGAAGGACAATGTCCTGACCATATTTTTTCTTGAGGGCAGTAGTGACCAAACGGTAGGCTAGATTTGCATTACGGGATAAAATAGGTCCGTGGAAATAAGAACCGAAAACATTTTTATAGTGAACACCTTCACCGACCTTTTCTTCGTTGTTGCCATTTCCGTAAACAACCTGCCCTAATGGTTTTTGGTCATCTGAGAGGAAGGTGCGGCCTTGGTGGTTTTCAAAACCATAGTAGGTTTCATCGAATTCTTTGTTATGAATTTTAATGTCACCAATGAATCGGTTATTGGTTTGGTTGAGTGTGTAATGTCCCATGACACCGAGACCTTCGATGCGTCTTCCAGAAGCTTCAATATAGTATTGGCCTAATAGCTGGAAGCCACCACAGATAGCAAGAACGACACCATCATTTTGGATAAAGTTATCAATATTATCTTTTTTATCGGGTAGATCACCAGCAATGATACTTTGTTCAAAGTCTTGGCCACCACCGAAAAAGGCAATATCGTAGTGATGTTCATCGAACTCATCGTGGAGAGAAACGATATCAACTGTTACATGTGCCCCTAGCTTTTCAGCGACGTACTTGAGCATGAGGATATTCCCATTATCTCCGTAGGTGTTCATGAGATTCCCATAGAGGTGGGCAATATTTAGTTGGTAAGGATAATTGCCGTCTTTTGAGGAAAGTGAAGTATAAACCATTAGTTCATCTCCTTTCTAACAAGTTGACGATTGGCTAGCAATTCTCGGAATTCTAGCATAGCCGTATATGTCGCAAGGATATAGGCATGCTTGCAGTCTTGAGCTTCAATTGTTTTAAGAACTTGTTCCAGGCTACTTGTTTCAGTGATCTTGTCAGCTGGGTAGCCAGTAACACGTAGACGACGAGCAATTTCAGAATGACGAACTCCACCTGCATTGATTTCAGGAATGTCCATATCCGTAATTTGCTCAAAGTCAGCATCCCAAATCCAGCTGGTATCAATCCCATCAGCATAGTTAGCATTGAGGAGAACAGATAGACTAAATGGGTAAGGAGCTAGCTTGATCATTTCGATGGCCTGGGTAGCACCAACAGGATTTTTAATAAGAACCAGTGTGCATTCCTTGTCACCGATATGGAAGGTTTCTTGTCGTCCAAAGACAGCACGACTCTTATCAAATCCTTGTTTAATCAGTTGAGAATCAGCGCCTAGGTAACGGGCGATAGCAACTGCAGCCAGAGCATTGTAGATGTTGTAGAGACCACCTATTTGAATACCATATTCCTGACCGTCAATAACAAAACGAGAACGATTGTTAGTCAACTCAACCAATTCTGTCAAACGGTAGTCCAAGTCAGGACGTTTACATCCACAATTCTCACAGATATAAGCTCCCAAGTTGGCATATGTATTTAGCTCATATTTTAAAATACTTTGACATTCAGGGCAGAGAATACCTTCAGTATTGTAGTGAGCAAGTTGCGCTGGACCTTTTTCTAGATCAAAACCAAAATACTGAACAGGATTTGAAATTGCAGGCTTGTAAAAAAGCGGACTATCACCGTTCAGCAGGACAGTAGCAGTAGGAACTTTTCGAATAGCGTCCAAAATCATGTTGTAGGTCGTATAGATCTCACCGTATCGGTCCATCTGATCGCGGAAGATATTAGTGATAACGAAAAGACTAGGCTGGATATAGTCACAGATATGTGAGAGACTAGCTTCGTCGATTTCAAGTACTGCTATATTTTTTCCAGTTTTTGAAGATTTTGCAGTCAAGAAAGTAGTCGTGATTCCTGTTATCATGTTGGCACCACTAGGATTAGTTAAAACTTGACCATAAATTTCCTTTAGGATACCGACAGTGAGAGCGGTCGTCAAGGTTTTTCCATTGGTACCAGTTACCACAACAATCTCGTAGTTTTTCGCTAAATTTTGTAGAATATCTTTATCAAATTGAAGGGCGAGTTTTCCAGGCAGCGTACTTCCACGGCCAAGACGGCTCAAAATAAAGTGAGAAGAACGCCCAGCAAGAAGGCCCAAAGTAGTTTTTAATTTCATGTTTCTATTATATCATAAATGCTGGAAAAGACAGATTTGAGATTTTAGAAAAAGAAAAACAGCCCGCTATCGGACTGCTTTCTATAATTAAATCGCAAACAAGTCATTCAAGTTTTCAGCCAATGTTGGGTGAGTGAAGATTTGTTTTGTGAAGTAAGTGTATGGGATATTGTTGTCCATAGCAACAGTAATAATGTTGATGATTTCTTGTGATCCTTCTGAAAAGATAGTTGCACCTAGAATTTCTTTAGTTTCAGTGTTGACAACAGCTTTGAAGGCTCCACGAAGGTCTCCGTTTACGTGACCACGAGGCATAGCAGCGACAGGGATTTCCTTAACAGCATATGGAAGTTTCAAATCAGCTGCTTGGCTTTCAGTCAAACCAACTTGTGAAAGGGCAGGTGTGATGAACATGGTATTTGGCACATTGAGACGGTCTTCAAGTGTGTAACTGCCATCACCAGCAAGGTAGCTATAAACAACACGGAAGTCATCTAGTGAAATGTAGGTAAATTGAAGTCCACCGTTGACATCTCCAACTGCAAAGACACCAGGAACGTTTGTTTGACAATGTTTGTCCACCTTGATAGCACCACGTTCAGTTAGTTGAATATCCGTATTTTCAAGATGAAGTGGCTCTACATTTGGTTTACGTCCAGTTGCGTAGAGAAGGGCGTCAAAACGGTAGGTTTCATTCTCTGTCACGACAAGGACTTGGTCACCATCGTTTTTGATTTCAGTAGTATGGATATTTTGAAGGAGTTCAATGCCGTCTTCTTCCATGTATTGTTTAGCAAGAGCAGCAATGGAAGGTTCTGCGCGAGGTAGGAAAGTATCTAGAGCATCTAGGACTGTTACCTTGCTTCCAAGTTTATTGTAGAGACCAGCAAACTCAAGACCGATATTTCCACCACCAAGAATTCCAAGTTTCTCTGGTAATTGTTCCAAGTTTTGGATACCAGTTGAATCAAAGACATTCTTGCTAGTAGCTAGACCTGGAATTGGTAAAACGTTTGAAACAGCACCAGTGTTGATGACGATTGTTTCAGCAGTTAGTTCTTGTTTTTCATCACCGGCTTGAATTTCGATGACCTTGTTTGAAACAAAGTGGGCTTCGGCATCAATGATATCAACTCCAGTACCAGCGATAGTAGCATAGTTTTTACCATTGAGGCGGCTCGTAATTGTATTTTTTGTTGCCATAACCTCGTCAAATGACAAGTCCTTCTCTGCGGCAACTAACAAGGTTTTAGTTGGAATACAACCGATGTTGATACAAGTTCCACCGTACATTGCTTTGTTGCGTTCGATAAGGGCAACTTTTTTACCAGCTGAAGCTAGTTTGGCAGCAAGGGTCTTACCTGCCTTACCAAATCCAATGACAATTAAATCGTATGTTAACATTTTTAAATCCTCCTGTTTGATTTCATTCTAGCATAAGAAAAAAAATTTTTCACAATTCTGCTACGGGAAAAAATATTGGACTAATTTAGTCTCACGAAAGCTTTTGAGAATCAAGTTCAAAAATAGAAAAATCGTTTACATGATTTAATCAAGTGGTTAGACTATCTTTTGGCCCTGGTCTATGGTATACTAGATAGGTTGCAAAGAAAGCAGTACTTTTCTTTAGTGGAAAAGAAGCAACACGGTCTTTCATAAAAACTGAAAGTACGTCATGACAAGAAAAGTATAAACTAAGCGCTATAGGATGGCTTCGCACCATCTTTAGAAAGAAGAATAACGTGAAATTTAATGAATTTAATCTTTCTGCTGATTTGTTAGCAGAAATTGAAAAAGCAGGATTTGTAGAAGCAAGTCCTATCCAAGAGCAAACCATTCCTTTGGCTCTTGAGGGAAAAGATGTTATCGGTCAAGCACAGACTGGTACAGGGAAAACTGCAGCCTTTGGATTGCCAACCCTTGAAAAAATTCGTACAGAAGAAGCAACTATCCAAGCTTTGGTGATTGCCCCAACTCGTGAACTGGCTGTTCAAAGTCAGGAAGAACTCTTCCGCTTTGGTAGAAGCAAGGGTGTGAAAGTCCGTTCAGTATACGGTGGTTCAAGTATTGAAAAACAAATCAAGGCTCTTAAATCAGGTGCTCACATCGTTGTAGGAACACCAGGACGACTTCTTGACCTCATTAAACGCAAGGCTTTGAAATTACATGATATTGAAACCTTGATTTTAGATGAAGCAGATGAAATGCTGAACATGGGATTCCTTGAAGATATTGAAGATATCATCTCTCGTGTACCGGAAAATCGTCAAACCTTGCTCTTTTCAGCGACTATGCCAGATGCCATCAAACGTATTGGTGTTCAGTTCATGAAAGAGCCTGAGCATGTCAAGATTGCTGCTAAAGAATTAACAACAGAACTGGTAGACCAGTACTATATCCGTGTTAAAGAACAAGAAAAATTCGACACCATGACTCGTCTTATGGATGTTGATCAACCTGAGTTGTCAATCGTTTTTGGTCGTACCAAACGTCGTGTGGATGAGTTAACTCGTGGACTTAAAATCCGTGGTTTCCGTGCAGAAGGGATTCATGGAGATTTGGACCAAAACAAACGTCTTCGTGTCCTTCGTGATTTTAAAAATGGCAACCTTGATGTCTTAGTTGCAACAGACGTTGCTGCTCGTGGTTTGGATATTTCAGGTGTGACTCATGTCTACAACTATGATATCCCACAAGATCCTGAGAGTTATGTTCACCGTATTGGTCGTACAGGACGTGCAGGTAAGTCAGGTCAGTCTATTACCTTCGTTTCACCTAATGAAATGGGTTATCTCCAAATCATTGAGAACTTGACTAAGAAACGTATGAAAGGTCTCAAACCTGCAAGTGCAGAAGAAGCCTTCCAAGCTAAGAAGCAAGTAGCTCTTAAGAAAATTGAACGTGATTTTGCGAATGAGGAGATTCGTAGTAACTTTGAAAAGTTTGGCAAGGATGCTCGTCAATTGGCCTCAGAATTCAGCCCAGAAGAATTGGCCATGTATATCCTCAGCTTAACTGTTCAAGACCCAGATAGTCTTCCTGAGGTTGAGATTGCCCGTGAAAAACCTTTACCATTTAAACCATCTGGTGGTGGCTTCGGTGGCAAAGGCAAGGGTGGTCGAGGAGGCCGTCGTGGAGATGACCGTCGAGACCGTGATCGCCGTGGCAATGGACGTCGTGATGACTATCGTAAAGGTGGACGTTCAAAGGATCGTTTTGATAAAGAGAAGCGTTACCGCAAGGACACTAAAAAACCACGCAATACTTCAAGCGAGAAGAAAACAGGCTTTGTTATTCGTAACAAAGGAGATAAATAACAAAAAAGCGGTTCACTGAGGTGGATCGCTTTTATATATAAGGAGACCGAGAGTCATATGAAAAAGTAATACGAGAAGTTTGTATTTATAAATTTGTTATCTTGTAATATTATTCTATCAAAAATTCAGGAAGCTGTCAATAAGAAAATTATAAAAAATAGGAAAAATTTTCGAATTCACTTGAATTGCAATTCAATAAACAATTTTCAGATAATTGTTGAAAAAGTCAGAATTTTATGATATAATGAAAGCGATTATATGCGAGGTAAAAAATGGCACATTTATTAGAAAAAACAAGAAAAATCACATCAATTTTAAAGCGTTCGGAGGAGCAATTACAAGATGAGCTTCCTTATAATGCCATTACACGTCAATTAGCAGATATTATTGACTGTAACGCTTGTATTGTGAATAGCAAGGGTCGTTTGTTGGGCTACTTTATGCGCTACAAAACTAATAATGACCGAGTAGAGCAATTCTTCCAATCAAAGACTTTCCCAGAAGATTATGTGCAAGGTGCGAACATGATCTACGATACGGAGGCCAATCTTCCAGTAGAGCATGATTTGACAATTTTCCCAACTGAGAGTCGTTCTGATTTCCCAGATGGTTTGACAACAATTGCTCCAATCCATGTCTCAGGGATTCGCTTGGGTTCATTGATTATATGGCGTAATGATAAAAAGTTTGAAGATGAAGATTTGATTCTGGTTGAGATTGCAAGCACTGTAGTAGGAATTCAACTCTTGAACTTCCAACGTGAAGAAGATGAGAAAAATATTCGTCGTCGTACGGCTGTAACTATGGCGGTCAATACACTTTCTTACTCTGAACTTAGAGCAGTATCGGCTATTCTAGCTGAATTAAATGGTAATGAAGGTCAATTAACAGCTTCAGTCATTGCTGACCGTATCGGTATCACTCGTTCTGTAATTGTTAATGCCCTTCGTAAACTCGAATCGGCAGGGATTATTGAGAGTCGTTCTCTTGGTATGAAAGGAACTTATCTCAAAGTTCTCATTCCAGATATTTTTGAAGAAGTGAAAAAGAGGGACTATTAATGGCTAAGGCACTAATTTCTATTGACTATACAGAAGATTTTGTAGCGGATCATGGGAAACTGACTGCGGGCACTCCAGCTCAAGCAATATCTGATGATATATATGGGGTGACCCAAAAGGCGTTTGAACGTGGAGATTATATCTTTTTTACCATCGATGCTCATGAGGAAAATGATGTCTTTCATCCTGAAAGTAAACTATTCCCTCCACATAATATTATTGGGACTAGTGGACGCAATCTGTATGGCAAACTAGCTGAGTTCTATCAGGAATATGCTGATGATAGTCGTGTTTTCTGGATGGACAAACGTCACTATTCTGCTTTTTCTGGAACAGATTTGGATATCCGTCTCAGAGAGCGTAGGGTAGATACAGTCATTTTGACAGGAGTTCTTACAGATATCTGTGTCTTGCATACGGCGATTGATGCCTATAATCTTGGTTACCAGATAGAAGTTGTGAAACCAGCAGTAGCATCCATTTGGCCTGAGAATCATGCCTTTGCACTTGGTCATTTCAAGAATACACTTGGTGCGAAATTGGTTGATGAAAATTTGCTTGAAATTACAGAATAATACATTTCAAGATGAAAAAATCTGAAAAAAGTCTTGACAATTTTTTTCAAAGTTGATATACTAGTAAAGTAATCGACGCGGGGATGGCGGAATTGGCAGACGCGCAGGACTAAGGATCCTGTGACCGCTTTAGGTCGTGAGGGTTCAAGTCCCTCTCTCCGCATAGGAAAATAGTTAGCTTTGGCTAGCTTTTTATTTTTCATCAAAAAGAGCAAAAATATTTTTGCTCTTTTTTTGGTATTTCATAAACATTTCATATTTGAATATTATAATGGTTTTACAAATATGGAGGTGCTATATGAATCCCACTCAAAGAGCTTGGGCTTACGTCAGCAGAAAACGACTGAGAAGTCTCATATTATTCTTGATTTTATTTGTATTATTGGCTGGAATATCGGCTTGTTTGACGCTCATGAAGTCTAACAAAACAGTAGAAAATAATCTCTATCGCTCATTGAATACATCTTTTTCTATTAAAAGAATAGAAGCAGATCAGACTTTTCAACTGTCTCAACTAGATGACCTTAAAAAGATAAAGGGGCTTGAGAAGATTTCACCTGAGCTAGAAACAATAGCCAAGTTAACTGACAAAGAAGTCGTTACTGGAGAACAAAGTATCCAAAGGGATGATTTGACAGAAGCTGAAAAAAATCTCATCACTTTAATTGCATTAGAAGATTCTTCCAAGGATGTTTCTTTTACAAGTTCCGCCTTTACCCTTAAAGAAGGAAGACATCTACAAAAAGGAGATAACCAGAAAATATTAGTCCACGAGGAATTGGCTAAGAAGAATAACCTAAAACTTGGGGATAAGATTAACTTAAATTCTGGACCAGTAGAAGATAGTAGTGGACAAAATCAAGACTATGAAATCGTAGGTATTTTCTCAGGTAAGAAGCAAGAGAAATTCACTGGTCTTAGCTCAGATTTTAGTGAAAACACGGTCTATACAGACTTCGAAAGTAGCCAAACTCTTCTTGGAAATAAGGAAGCTCAAGTTACTGCCGCTCGTTTCTATCTAGAAAATCCAAAAGATATGGATAGTATCATTCAAGAGGTTGAAAAGTTATCTCTTGAAAATCAAGGGTTCCAAGTGGAAAAGGAAAATAAGGCCTTTGAACAAATCAAGGATTCCGTTTCGACCTTCCAAACCTTCCTACAGATTTTCCTCTATGGTATTATGATTGCTGGTGTAGGAGCCCTGATCTTGGTCTTGTCACTTTGGTTACGAGAGCGAGTTTACGAGGTTGGTATTTTATTGGCACTAGGTAAAGGGAAAATAGCAATCTTTAGCCAATTCTGCCTGGAAGTCATCCTAGTTTCATTGGCATCTATTCTGCCTGCATTTGTGGCTGGGAATGCCATTACTTCCTATCTCTTGAAGACTGTTCTAGCAAGTGGCGACCAAGCTGCATTACAAGATACTCTAGCAAAAACAACGAATCTTTCAACAAGTCTTCTATCATTTGGAGAATCTTATATCTTCCTACTTATAATCAGCTGCTTGTCAGTTGCACTTTGTTTCCTATTTTTATTTAGAAAATCACCGAAAGAAATTTTATCATCCATCAGTTAATAAAGGAGAAATCATGACTTTACTACAATTACAAGATCTTACTTATCGTTATAAAAACACTGCAGAAGCAGTATTATATAAAATCAATTACGATTTTGAACCTGGTAAGTTTTATAGTATTATCGGAGAATCAGGAGCTGGGAAGTCAACACTCTTATCTCTATTAGCAGGACTTGATAGCCCAGTCGAAGGAGCTATCTTATTCGAAGGCAAGGATATTCGTGAACAAGGTTATTCTTATCATCGCATGCACCACATCTCGCTAGTTTTCCAAAACTATAACTTGATTGATTATCTTTCTCCATTGGAAAATATCCGCTTGGTTAATAAAAAAGCTAGCAAGGATACCCTTCTTGAACTTGGTTTAGATGAAAGTCAAATCAAGAGGAATGTTCTCCAATTATCAGGAGGGCAGCAACAACGTGTTGCCATTGCTCGTAGCCTTGTATCGGAAGCACCAGTGATTTTAGCAGATGAACCAACAGGAAACTTGGATCCTAAGACTGCTGGGGATATCATCGATTTGCTCAAATCTCTCGCTGAGAAAACAGGCAAGTGTGTGATCGTTGTGACCCACAGCAAGGAAGTAGCACAGGCGTCAGATATTACACTTGAATTGAAGGATAAGAAACTGACTGAAACAAGAAAAAATAGTAACTAAAACATTTAAACATATTAAAAACTGAAGTAAATCTAGAAAGGAATCTTATGTTACACAACGCATTTGCCTATGTCACAAGAAAATTTTTTAAGTCGCTTGTGATCTTTCTTATCATTCTCTTGATGGCTAGTTTGAGTTTGGTCGGCTTGTCTATCAAGGGAGCGACAGCCAAGGCTTCTCAAGAAACCTTTAAAAATATCACCAATAGTTTCTCCATGCAAATCAACCGCAGGGTCAATCAAGGAACTCCACGTGGTGCGGGGAATATCAAGGGTGAAGATATCAAAAAAATTACTGAGAATAAGGCCATTGAATCCTACATCAAACGGATTAATGCTATCGGTGATTTGACAGGCTATGAACTGATTGAAACGCCTGAAACCAAGAAAAATCTAACTGCAGATCGAGCTCAACGTTTTGGAAGTAGCTTGATGATAACAGGGGTTAATGACTCTTCTAAAGAAGACAAGTTTGTGTCAGGCTCTTACAAACTAGTCGAAGGTGAGCATTTAACAAAAGATGACAAATACCAGATTCTCATGCACAAAGACTTGGCTGCTAAACATGGCTGGAAAGTTGGCGACAAGGTCAAACTGAACTCCAATATCTACGATGCAGATAATGAAAAAGGAGCCAAGGAAACAGTAGAAGTAACGATCAAAGGACTTTTTGATGGGCACAACAAATCTGCTGTAACCTATTCACAAGAACTCTATGAGAATACAGCTATCACAGATATTCACACAGCAGCCCAACTCTATGGTTATACAGAAGATACAGCTATTTATGGAGATGCTACCTTCTTTGTGGCTGGAGATAAGAACCTAGATACTGTCATGCAAGAATTAGGGTCTATCAACGGCATCAACTGGAAGATGTATAGCTTGATTAAGAGTTCATCTAACTATCCTGCCCTCGAACAATCTATCTCAGGCATGTACAAGATGGCTAATCTTCTCTTCTGGGGTAGCTTGAGCTTCTCAGTTCTTCTACTCGCTCTCTTACTCACCCTATGGATTAACGCTCGTCGTAAAGAGGTTGGAATTCTCCTTTCAATTGGTCTAAAACAAGCAAGTATTCTAGGACAATTTATCACAGAAGCAGTTATGATTGCAATTCCAGCACTAATTTCAGCTTACTTCTTGGCTAACTATACTGCTCGTGCCATTGGAAATACAGTTCTTGCAAATGTCACATCAGATGTGGCTAAGCAAGCTAGTAAGGCAGCCCAGGCCTCTAATCTTGGTGGTGGTGCAGAAGTTGATGGCTTTAGCAAGACTCTTTCAAGTTTGGATATTTCCATTCAACCTTCTGACTTTGCTATCATCTTTGTACTTGGCTTGGTTCTAGTAGTACTAGTTATGGCACTTGCTTCAAGTAATCTCCTCTTTAAACAACCAAAAGAACTTTTGATAGATAGTGAATAAAAAACATGCTACCTATTCTCATTCAAATGAGATATAATATAGGTAGCATTTTTGATAGAAAAGGATTTATATGAAAATTCTAATTGTAGAAGATGAAGACATGATCCGTGAGGGAATTAGTGATTATTTGACGGATTGTGGCTATGAAACCATTCAGGCAGCAGATGGCCTTGAGGCTTTAAAACAATTTTCCAATCACCAAGTTGCCTTGGTTCTCTTAGATATTCAAATGCCGAAACTCAATGGTTTAGAGGTTTTGTCAGAAATCCGTAAAAGCAGTCAAGTTCCGGTCTTGATGTTGACAGCCTTTCAGGACGAAGAATATAAGATGAGTGCCTTTGCTGCATTAGCAGATGGATATTTGGAAAAGCCTTTTTCCCTATCTTTATTAAAGGTACGAGTGGATGCCATCTTTAAGCGTTATTATGATACTGGTCGTATTTTTACCTATAGGGACACCCAGGTAGACTTTGACAGTTATAGCGCTAAAGTAGCAGGTCAAGAAGTTGCAGTGAATGCAAAAGAACTAGAAATTTTAGACTATCTGGTTAAAAATGAAGGTCGAGCCTTAACACGGTCGCAGATTATCGATGCTGTATGGAAGATGACAGATGAGGTTCCTTTTGACAGAGTGATCGATGTCTATATCAAGGAACTACGGAAAAAATTGGATTTAGACTGTATTCTTACCGTGCGCAATGTTGGTTATAAATTGGAGAGAAAATGAGACGTTCAGGTTTATTTAAAAAAATTTTTATCTATACCTTCTCGGTATTTTCTACCTTGGTCATTTGTTTGCATTTGGCCATCTATTTCCTCTTTCCTCCGACCTATCTCAGTCACCGTCAGGAGAGCATAGGGCAAAAGGCTACAGAAATTGCCCAGTCTCTCCAAGGCAAAGATAGTCAAGCTATTCAGGAAGTCCTTGAACTTTATTCTAAAAGCAGTGATATTAAGGGAGCTGTTAAGGGAGAGATGACTCAGGATAAGTTGGAAGTCAATGATAATCTTCCCATTGATAAACAACGACAGACGGCCTCCTTAGTTATTGAGGAAAGAGAAGTTCAAACTAAGGATGGTCAGACGATGACCTTGCAGTTTTTAGCTTCTATGGATTTGCAGAAAGAAGCAGAAGACATCAGTCTTCAATTTCTACCTTATACTTTATTAGCGTCTTTCATCATTTCGCTCCTCATCGCCTTTATCTATGCTAGAACCATTGTTGCTCCTATTTTGGAAATCAAACGAGTGACTCGACGGATGATGGATTTGGATGCAGAAGTGAGGTTGCGCGTGGATTCTAAGGATGAAATTGGAGATCTTAAAGAACAAATCAACAGCCTTTATCAGCATCTCTTGACTGTGATTGCAGATTTGCATGAGAAAAACGAGGCCATTCTCCAGCTGGAAAAGATGAAGGTTGAGTTTTTACGAGGAGCTTCCCACGAACTGAAAACGCCTCTAGCTAGTCTAAAGATTCTTCTGGAGAATATGAAAGCCAATATTGGACGCTATAAAGATCGGGACCATTATCTGGGAGTTTCTTTGGGGATTGTGGATGATTTGAGTCACCATGTCCAGCAAATCTTATCCCTTTCTTCAGTGCAAGAATTGCGAGATAAGAAAGAAGAAATCAACCTTTTTGAAATGACAGATTTTCTCTTAAAGGATTATGATTTATTAGCTAAAGAGAGGGAAATATCAGTTGTGAATCAACTGACTGACCAACAAACTTATCTAAATCCTTCGGTACTCAAGCTGATTCTTTCCAATCTTATCAGTAATGCTGTGAAACACTCTGTTCAAGGTGGTTATTTAAAAATTGGGACAGAAGATGGCTGGGTTTTCATTGAGAACGCCTGTACACCTGAGGAGCAAGATAAGTTTGAACAATCCTTTACAGTATCTAGTCGACAAAGTAAGGGAGCTGGTTTGGGACTATTTGTAGTTAAAAGTTTATTGGAAAACGAAGAAATTGACTATCGATTTGAACGCTATGAAGACCACTTAGCCTTTTATATGAACCTACCCAAAGACCTGTAAGATTAGGACTTTGAGGAGAGTTCCATATTTTTAGATAGAAGAAATTCAATCTAAACTACAGGAAAAACTAGATTTTTTTGTCAAAAAGTGATAAAATGAACAATGTAAATGGGATATCCCATAAAAATATACAGGAGGCCTGATAAAATGGCAATCGTTTCAGCAGAAAAATTTGTCCAAGCAGCTCGTGACAACGGTTATGCAGTTGGTGGATTTAACACAAACAACCTTGAGTGGACTCAAGCTATCTTGCGCGCAGCAGAAGCTAAAAAAGCTCCAGTTTTGATCCAAACTTCAATGGGTGCTGCTAAATACATGGGTGGTTACAAAGTTGCTCGCAACTTGATCGCTAACCTTGTAGAATCAATGGGTATCACTGTACCAGTAGCTATCCACCTTGACCACGGTCACTACGAAGATGCACTTGAGTGTATTCAAGTTGGTTATACTTCAGTTATGTTTGATGGTTCACACCTTCCAGTTGAAGAAAACCTTGAAAAAGCTCGTAAAGTTGTAGAATTTGCTCACGCAAATGGTGTATCAGTAGAAGCTGAAGTTGGTACTATCGGTGGTGAAGAAGACGGAATCATCGGTAAAGGTGAATTGGCTCCAATCGAAGACGCTAAAGCAATGGTTGCAACTGGTATTGACTTCTTAGCAGCTGGTATCGGTAACATCCACGGTCCTTACCCTTCAAACTGGGAAGGTCTTGACCTTGACCACTTGCAAAAATTGACAGAAGCTCTTCCAGGCTTCCCAATCGTATTGCACGGTGGATCAGGTATTCCTGATGACCAAATCCAAGCAGCTATCAAACTTGGTGTTGCTAAAGTTAACGTTAACACTGAATGCCAAATCGCATTCGCTAACGCAACTCGTAAATTTGCTCGTGACTACGAAGCAAACGAAGCAGAATACGACAAGAAGAAACTCTTCGACCCACGTAAATTCTTGGCTGACGGTGTAAAAGCTATCCAAGCATCAGTTGAAGAACGTATCGACGTATTCGGTTCAGAAGGTAAAGCTTAATCTAGCTGAACAATACAAAACGAAACCCGCCTGTGAAGGTGGGTTTTTTGTGTTTACAGAAAACTTCTTTTATCGCACATAAAAAAGCAAAAACAACTAGAAGTTTTTTGCTTTTTGTTTTAAGAACTAAATATTATTTCTTGTCATTTGAGTTCATTAAGGCTGCAACAACTGTTGCCCCAATAATTGGTGCAAGAGAACCAATTATTCTAGAAGCATTTTTAACAGTAGAAGTGGTTGCAATTAATGAAGATGCTTCACTAATTTGTTCAAAATCTACTGATTTATTCTCAGACACCGCATATTTTTCTGATTCATCAAAAAAATTTAGCAACAACTCTGCTCTATCAGCTCTGTCTTGATCAGTAGTTTTTAAATTTTCAATTTCAAAATCTATTACGGTACGTAATGCAATATAGTGGAGTTTTGTTAATCTACTTTTTTGAGTTTCAAGATTACTGATGGTTTGTTTAGTAACTCCTATAAGATTGCTGAGATCTGAACTTGTCCAATTCAAAATTTCTCGAATAGCTTTTAAGTTATTTTGTAGAATTGCTCTTGTATCTTCTGTTGATGGATATTTTTCTTTTAACATATCTTTTACCTATAATTTTCTACTTCTATTATAACAAAAATAAAATAAAATTTAAATAGTTGACTACTCAAAAATATTTTATTTGATAAAAAATAAAATATTTGTTAAAAATACTTGACAAGTATAATATTCTATATTATACTGTATCTAATAAAAGTAGAAGGGATTTAAATTATAAGATTGGTTATTACAAAGTATAAAATAAAGAGGAATTTATAATATTGTCTTCTTTATGATTAACAGTAAAACTATTTATAAAAAATAAAGAGGAGTTTTTTTATGGATATTCAATTGGCGTTTATCTTATTGTTAATTTCTTTGTGTTTCTTTCTATTGGTTAGAAAGAACATAATTACTAAAAAGTTTACGGAATTTTTGATAAAAAATAGATGTCCAGAACTGGACTTCTTAGAGTCTAGTGAATTCAGTGTTTTAGAATGTGCAAAAATATTGAACAAAAAATATAAAATTGGTTTGATTAATTCATATATTGTGGTTAATTCAATAAAAGTAGGTTAATATAAAATAAATGGGTAGTTATAATGGATGAACTTGTAAAAAAAATAGCAGCTTTTGGTTTACCTGGCGTAGTATTAATGATAGCAATGAGTGCGACAGGATTA
The DNA here is from genome assembly GCF_024295385.1 of Streptococcus sp. CF4-3. Taxonomy (NCBI): domain Bacteria; kingdom Bacillati; phylum Bacillota; class Bacilli; order Lactobacillales; family Streptococcaceae; genus Streptococcus; species Streptococcus sp. CF4-3. The sequence continues at coordinate 108,483 of NZ_JANCPN010000005.1, forward strand.
GCAGGTGGGGCAGCATTGACAACAGCCTTAGCTGCACTTGGACCTTTTGGAATGATAGGAGGAATAGTTCTTTTAGCAACTATTGGTTTATTAGCCGATAAAATAGCGGAGTTAGGTTATGAAGAAGTTACAAAGCTTGTTCTTAAAGAACATCTTAAAACATCTTCTAAGGAAGAAGCTATTGAATTGGTTAAAAAATATCCTATTACAAAATCTATGAAATTAAAAATAATTGACTACATTGAAAATTTTAATGAAAATTAAAAAGAGGTAATATTATGGCAAAACTATACGAATGTAGAGAGTGCTTACAACAGTTTACAAAAAAGGAAATTGATTGGGAAGCTAGTGATGAAAGATATGAAGATTACTACTGTCATGACTGTTCAAGGTTTCTAGAACAATGTGGTATTGATGCGATGGATCCTGATGGATTTGGATACGATGATTATGGTAATTGGGATCAAGAACGTTTAGGTTTTTAGATTTTTTACTTACTACAATAGATATGTTTTTATCTTATTTAACAAACTAACCCGCCTGTGAAGGTGGGTTTTTTGGTTGCTTTTATAGAGAATATACTTAAGACTACTATATACTAAGTTGCTAAAAGAGTCTAATTTGTGTACAATAATGCTATGAAAATACTGAAAAAATGGTTTCTTGGCTTCCTTAGTCTTATGCTTTTGTTTTTAGGCGCTACATTTTTCTATCACAGAATCAGTTTACAAAAGGAAAATAAATTTTTAACACCTATGGGGCAAACAGTTCTTGTTAATGGGCACAAAATCAATGTTTACGTTGAGGGGGATGGTCCAGAGACAATAGTAGTTCTATCAGGTGCTGGTATTGCTTCACCTATATTAGACTTTAAGAATCTAACAGATTCCCTATCAAAAAAATATAAGGTAGTCATCGTGGAGCGGGCTGGCTATGGTTATAGCGAGGATAGCAATTATTCCAGAGATGTGATGGAAGTTTTGTCTGAGACACGTCAAGCTCTATCACAAGCAAATATATCAGGTCCTTTTATTATTCTGTCTCATTCAATGGCTAGTCTTGAAAGTCTGGCTTGGCAGGAGAAGTATCCTGATGAAGTGAAAGCCTTGGTTGGTCTGGATTGGGCCTTACCAGCTAGTTATGAGGATTTAAAGGATAATCAAGCCTTGCTTACTGTGGCTTATTGGAGCAGTAAGATTGGCTTATTACGCTATTTCCCTGAGTCCTTTTATATAAAAAATCCAACTCTGACTGAAACTGAACGACAACAATATAAATTACTAGCATATAAGCAATTGATGTCACAAGCCATGCTTCATGAATCCCGTTTGGTAAAGGAAAATGCCAAAAAAGTTCCCTCTAGCATCAATCCGAAAATTCCAGCCATACTCCTTGTTTCTAACGGTGAAGGCACGACCTTTAGCCAATCCGAATGGCAGCATTATGCAGAGAAATTTTCTAGTGACCAGTCTAATGTTCAAGTCATCTATATGGATGCGCCTCACGAACTTTATCATTATCAAAGTCATGAAATAGTCTCTCGAATTGAAGAATTTTTAGAGAATAATTGAGGGCTTAAAAATCCATTGAGACTGATGATAATAATTGAAAGGAATGACTTATGAATAATTCTTATATTTTACTTAGACATGCTCATTCAAGATTTTCAAGTGATGATTTTAATAGAACTTTGTCAGAAAAAGGATTTTCATCTCTTGAACAGTTGGAGTTTTTAAATGCTTGTAAAATAGATTACTTTATTTCAAGCCCTTATAAGCGAGCTTTTGAGACAGTAAATAGTTCTCCCGTTCAATTTGATAAGATAGTACTTGATAATCGTTTACGTGAAAGAAAATTATCCTCAAGATTTATTGAAGATACTGAGTTTGAAAAAACAATTCAATATTTATGGCAAAACCCAGATAAATCTCTCATTGGAGGCGAGTCCAATCGAGAAGCATTAAATAGAATTTTAGATTTATTTGCGGACTTGGAAGAAAGGTATTCAGATAAAACCATTTTACTGAGTTCTCATGGAAATTTGCTAGGAATCTTAATCAATCATTTTGATTCCAGTTTTGATTATGAAAAATGGGAGCAGATGACCTTTCCAGATTGTTTTCTAATTGATAGAAATGGGATTGTGAAAAGAATTATGAAAGATTAGTTCTTTGATTAAATAGTGATTCTTATTGATCAAAATAGTTTGCCTTTTTACAATTCGTAGCCTACCCCTAATGGCAGGTTTTTTGGTGTTTAAAGGAAACTAATAAACCAGAATTTCTGACTCAAAAGCATTATTTTAAGAGAGAAATATCTAATTTCATAATCTATAAGCAAACGCTTGCATTCCTTTATTTATTGGATTATAATAGGTTGGTATGAATCCTTCTGTAATAATATTGAGAAGGTGTAGAAAGTAAGGATTTAGAATATTTGTAGTCAAAAATACAATGTTGTTTCTTACGATAGGGAGATAGATATGGCAATGATAGAAGTGCAACATCTTCAGAAAAATTTTGTGAAGACAGTTAAGGAGCCGGGGTTAAAGGGAGCTTTGCGCTCCTTTGTTCATCCTGAAAAGCAGTCCTTTGAAGCGGTCAAAGATTTGACCTTTGAGGTTCCAAAAGGGCAGATTTTAGGATTTATAGGGGCAAATGGTGCTGGGAAGTCAACCACCATCAAAATGCTGACAGGGATTTTAAAACCGACATCTGGTTTTTGTCGGATTAACGGCAAGATTCCCCAGGACAATCGCCAAGATTATGTCAAGGATATTGGAGTCGTTTTCGGACAACGTACCCAGCTATGGTGGGATTTGGCACTGCAAGAGACCTACACGGTCTTGAAGGAGATTTACGATGTGCCAGACTCGCTTTTCCATAATCGCATGGACTTTTTGAATGAAGTTTTGGATTTGAAAGAATTTATCAAGGATCCTGTGCGGACTCTTTCATTGGGTCAACGGATGCGGGCGGATATTGCGGCCTCCTTGCTTCACAATCCCAAGGTTCTCTTTCTAGATGAGCCGACCATTGGCTTGGACGTTTCGGTCAAGGACAACATTCGACGTGCTATCACCCAGATCAATCAGGAGGAAGAAACAACTATTCTCTTGACCACTCACGATCTGAGTGACATTGAGCAACTCTGTGATCGGATTTTTATGATTGATAAGGGGCAGGAGATTTTTGATGGGACGGTTGGCCAGCTCAAGGAGACCTTTGGCAAGATGAAGACTCTTTCCTTTGAGCTGACGCCAGGTCAAAGTCAACTCGTCTCTCATTATGAAGGCTTGTCTGATATATCCATTGATAGACAAGGAAATAACCTAATAATTGAATTCAATAGTTCCCGCTACCAATCAGCTGATATTATCAAGCAAACCTTATCTGATTTTGAAGTCCGTGATTTGAAGATGGTAGATACGGATATTGAAGATATTATCCGTCGCTTCTATCGAAAGGAGCTCTAAGATGGTCAAATTGTGGAGACGTTATAAACCCTTTATCAATGCGGGGATTCAGGAGTTGATTACCTATCGAGTCAACTTTATTCTCTATCGGATTGGTGATGTCATGGGGGCTTTTGTGGCCTTTTATCTTTGGAAGGCAGTCTTTGATTCGTCGCAAGAGTCCTTGATTCAGGGCTTCAGTATGGCGGATATCACCCTCTACATCATCATGAGTTTTGTGACCAATCTTTTGACCAGGTCTGATAGCTCCTTTATGATTGGGGAGGAGGTCAAGGATGGTTCCATTATCATGCGTTTGTTGCGACCAGTGCATTTTGCGGCCTCTTATCTTTTCACCGAACTTGGCTCCAAGTGGTTGATTTTTATCTCTGTTGGACTGCCATTTTTAAGTGTCATTGTTTTGATGAAAATCTTATCTGGGCAAGGTATTGTAGAAGTGCTGGGATTAACTGTCCTTTATCTCTTTAGCTTAACTCTGGCTTATCTGATTAACTTTTTCTTTAATATCTGCTTTGGATTTTCAGCTTTTGTGTTTAAAAATCTATGGGGTTCCAACCTACTCAAGACTTCAATAGTGGCCTTTATGTCTGGAAGTTTAATTCCCTTGGCTTTCTTTCCGAAAATCGTTTCAGATATTCTATCCTTCTTGCCATTTTCATCCTTGATTTACACTCCGGTCATGATTATTGTTGGGAAATACGATACCAGTCAGATTCTTAAAGCACTTTTGCTTCAGTTTTTCTGGCTTATAGTGATGGTGGGCTTGTCTCAGTTGATCTGGAAACGAGTCCAGTCATTTATCACCATTCAGGGAGGTTAGGATGAAAAAATATCAGCGCATGCATCTGATTTTTATTAGACAATACATCAAGCAAATCATGGAATACAAGGTGGATTTTGTGGTAGGTGTCTTGGGAGTCTTTCTAACTCAAGGCCTAAACCTCTTGTTTCTCAATGTCATTTTTCAACACATCCCCTCGCTAGAAGGTTGGACCTTTCAAGAGATTGCCTTTATCTATGGATTTTCCTTAATTCCAAAGGGATTAGATCATCTCTTTTTTGACAATCTCTGGGCTTTAGGTCAACGACTAGTTCGAAAAGGGGAGTTTGACAAGTATCTGACTCGTCCTATCAATCCTCTCTTTCACATCCTTGTTGAGACCTTTCAGATTGATGCATTGGGTGAACTTTTGGTCGGTGGAATCTTACTAGCGACAACGGCGACTAGCATTGCTTGGACTCTTCCCAAATTCCTGATTTTCCTAGTTTGTATTCCTTTTGCGACCTTGATTTATACTTCCTTGAAAATTGCGACAGCCAGCATCGCTTTTTGGACCAAGCAGTCAGGTGCCATGATTTACATTTTCTATATGTTTAATGATTTTGCCAAATACCCGATTTCCATTTACAATTCGCTCCTTCGTTGGTTAATTAGCTTTATTGTGCCTTTCGCCTTTACGGCCTACTATCCTGCCAGCTATTTCTTGCAGGATAAGGATGTCTTCTTTAATATTGGTGGTTTGATTCTGATTTCCCTTGTTTTTTTTGTTATTTCCCTCAAACTTTGGGACAGGGGATTGGATGCCTACGAAAGTGCGGGTTCTTAAAAATAAATAAAGCCTTGTCTCAGGACAGGATTCTTTTTCCTTTTTATTAAATTCTGACCACATAGTCTATCATGACTACCACATAGGCAAAACCTATTGTTTGCGATTTTTATTTCTGTTATAGTAGTAATTGTCAAAGGGAGATTAAGCTTCCTAACAAAATAGAAAATGAGGTTATATCATGAAAAAAGTATTAGGTATCGGATTTATAGTCGTTGCAGCAGCAGTTTTGTATTTTGGTTTAGTTGGATGGCCAAGTTTGGATGTTAACATCTGGGCACTTTTTCCAGTAGGTCTATTCTTATTCTTTACTCTTGAGAATTTGGTTAAAAAAGATTATAAAGCTAGTCTCATGTGCTTGATTATTGCTTTTATTATTGCAAATGCTATTCTTGATATTTTGCCACTTTCAAGTGGGTTGGTAATCGGTGCTGGTGTTCTGGCTTGTGTGGGGATTGGATTTCTATTTCCAGAAAAAAATATTAAAGCAAGGTAATTTAACCTGAATATGAAAAAATAATATCACTAAAGTAAAAGCCAAAATTATGAAAAAGTTAAACATTTTTCAAAAAAAGAAAAAGGAGAAAACCAACTTGGTTTTCTCCTATATTTATTTAACTTATTTAAAAGTTAAATAAAATGATAAATTCCTTAGATTATTTTGAAAAACCTGCACCAAAGCGAGTGTTATCTCCAAGTTCACGAGTTGAATCATTCAAAGGTTTACCATCTGTTCCTTCAATTGGAGCAGATGTATTATAAGTTTCAGCACCTGATACACTGTAAGCATCTTTATATTGTGGTGAAACAGCATAACCAAAACGGTTGTTGTGGTTGTTAGCAGCATTTGCTTCAGTAACAATTTCTGTAGTTGGACGTGTTACACCTGGAATTGCTTTTGGATCTGGCTTAGCTGGAGTAGCTGGAGTAGCTGGCTTAGCTGGAGTAGCTGGAGTAGCTGGCTTAGCTGGAGTAGCTGGCTTAGCTGGAGTAGCTGGCTTAGCTGGAGTAGCTGGCTTAGCTGGAGTAGCTGGAGTAGCTGGAGTAGCTGATTTAGTAGCGTTAAAACCTGCACCAAAGCGAGTGTTGTGTCCAAACTCACGAGTTGAATCATTCAAAGGTTTGCCGTCTGTTCCTGGATATGGTTTAGCTGGATAAGTCTTAGCACCTGCAAAATTAATAGCTTTTTCTTTTCTTAATGGAGAAATAGCATAACCAAAACGGTTGTTATGGTTATTCTTAGCATTTGCTACTGTAACTGTCCCAGCAGTTGAAGCAGTTACTCCTGGGATAGAAGGAACTTCAGTAGCTGCATAAGAAACGCTAGCAATCGCTGATAATCCCAATACACTTGTTAATAAAACTTTTTTCATTGTTTTATCTCCTCTTTAATTTTTCATTATTTTTCTAAGGCGAACCTTATTGTCTATATTGTATCATATATGTATATATTGTCAAGTATTTATAATTTTTAAAAAAATATTTTCATTCAGAATTCTTATACACAAAAAGTCTCGAGCTTTCTCGAGACTTTTACTTTATTTACCTGCGTAATATTTTTGAATACCTTTGACAATCCCTGCTACCAATCTATTTTGGTAAGCATCACTACGAACTTGTTGGTTTTCATTGAAATTGTCAATATATCCCAATTCCAATAGAACGGCTGGTTTATCAGTTTCTCGAAGGACCGCAAAACTACTTTGTAGGAGTCCTGCATCTTTAGCACCAGTTTCAGCTAATAGGGAAGAGTGGATATCTGCAGCTAGGCGATTGCTTTCACTGATACGGTCGGGATGGTTATGCCAGTATGGATTGATCTTAGAAGGATAACCAGCAGCTGCTTCATAAGAATAAGTCTGGATTCCAGCTCTGTTTGAAGCTGGATTACCACTAGCATTGAAGTGAATACTAATAAAGATATCTGAATCAGTCTTATTAACCATTCTTGAACGTTCGGTGACAAAGTCTACAAAGACATCACTGTCTCTTGAAGAAAGAACAGTATAGCCAAGTCCTTCAAGTTCCTTGCGTAGCTTTTGGTAAACTTGCATATTCAGTTCTTTTTCAGTGATGTTATAATAAGATGCACCAGGATCTTTACCACCATGGCCAGGATCTAGGAAGATAATATTGTTATATTTCCCTTTTTCAAAACCACGACCCACAGAAGTTTCACCAATCCACTTCCCATTGCTTTGGAATTGATGAGTTTGTCCATCGATTTTATGGGTCCCTGTAACATAGACTCCATTTTCATCTACATAGTAGCGGGCTTTATAGTAGCTGTCGTCAATCCATTCGCTCTTAGCCATGTAGCCACCTGCCTTGAGGTAGTAGGAACCAATCCATTCACGTGCTGCGTAAGCACCACCAGATTTCAAGTAGAACCAGCTATCATAATTTTTATCGAAAATCCATTCTTTTTCAGCCATGGCCCCGCTAGCTTTTAGGTAGTAGCTACCTTGCCATTGGTTACTTGCCATAGTAGCATCTTTGTTAAAGTAGTACCAGGTACCACTAATTTTATCCCACTTGTTTTTGATTACTTTACCAGAAGAAAGGGAATAGTACCATTGTCCATCTTGTTTTACCCAGGAATTCTCAGCCATGGCACCACTATTGGTAAAGAGATAACCGTCAAAAATGGTGTTGCTGAGCATGACTCCGTCTTGATCAAAATAGTACCAGACACCACCGATTTTATCCCATTTTTGTTGAGAAATTTTTCCATAAGCGTTAGCGTAATACCATTTATCTTGGAGTTTACTCCAACCAGAATCGACCATAGCCCCGCTACTAGTCAGGATATATCCGTCAAAAATAGTATCGCTTAGCATGATGCCATCTTTGTTGAAGTAGTACCATTTTCCTTGAATTTTTTTCCAGTTAAGAACAGGGGCATTGTTTTCATAGAAACACCAGTGGTTTTCCTCTAATACCCAACCATCTTTTTTGACTTCTGGAGCCTTGTCTTTCTCTTTCTTAGCTGGAGTTTCACTTGGATTTGTTGTAGAAGTTGTTGGTACGCTTGAACTTGCTTCAGTAGAAGGAACTGCTTCCTTCGTTTCAACCTTGTTAGCTGTTGTAGGTTGTTGCGTTGTTTCTGCTGAAGTAGTTTGTACTTTACTTTCTTCAGCTAAAGCTGGGTTTGTTGTGATTCCTAGGTAAGTAAGCGTGATGGCACTTGCCAAGAGCATTTTTTTCACTTGTTTGATCTCCTATTTTTTTATTAATCTCTTTTTGAAATGTCATTAGAAAAGCACCTCATGTGGAAGAACTAGTCGCCAACTGTTGAGGTGCTGGCATGATTTATTTCATCATGAAGATTTGAGCAATCATGATGATGTAGATGAGCAATGTGAGCAGAAATCCAGCTCTCCAAAAGAATTTAAGGAATTTTGGATAATAAAAGCTACGTTTTTTGCTCAGGAAGAAAAAAGCTAGAATGATGGCCAGCAAAGATAGGGCTGCCCCCAAAATGGGAAGTTGATTATGGGTAAAAACCTTTGCACTGATTAAATAGTATTCAAAAATCAGAAAAGGAAAAGCCAAATCTGCAAAGTTAATCCCCTTTTTCTTTAACTTAAAAAATCTACTAAAGATAATAGCCAAAGCCAAGGTTAGTACCAAAAGCAAGACGGAAGCGAGTTTCATTAAAATCATAACAATATTGTATCATAAAATTTGAATAAAAGAAAAGCATATTCCTTGATTTAACAGTGTTTTTCTAAAAATTTTTGTTTAGAAATTGATTTTTTATACTATATCAAACATTAATGTGATTTACTTTGTAAAGTTGGAGTAGTTTGAACCTTCATGATAAATCTTTTTTATGATGACAATAAAAAATATATATTAGTCAGGAGAGAAGAATAGTAGTAGAATGAGTAGCAAATAAAACAAAGGAGTTTCTTATGAAATTAGTTACTTTATGGTCAAAACTCTCACTAGGCATTCAATTATTGGTGGCTTTGGTCTTGGGTGTTATCGCTGCCCTTATCTGGCCACAATTTGCAGGCTTTTATCAATTTTTAGGTCAAGCCTTTATTAAATTGATCAATATGGTTATCATTCCGCTAATCTTCCCAACCATCGTTGTTGCAGTAGCTGGAGTTATCGGAAAAAAATCTTTCGGAAAAATCTTGACCAAGAGTTTGGTTTACTTTTTTGCTGTAACAACTGCCATTACTCTTTTGTTTGTATTTGCTAGTTACTATTTAGGATTTGGTCAAGGAGTGAATATCGGTCAAACTGGTGGAAACCTTGATGGGATTACTAACAATGTCAAGTTCAGCGAATTTTTGCTTGGTTTCATTCCATCAAATATCGTTAAATCTCTTTCAGATGGCGCTCTATTGCCAATTATCGTTTTTGCAATCTTTCTTGGTTACGGAATTGGGAATCTTAAGTCTGATAAATCTCAGAAGATTATCGAAGGTTTCCAAATCTGGATTGAAGCCATTTACAAGATTGTTGCAGTAATTATCAAACTATCACCGATTGGTATTTTTGGATTTATCGCTAAAGATGTTGCAACTACTGGTGTTGACAAATTGATTGGACTTGGCCAGTTTGTCATTGGAACTTATCTGGCTTATGCTGTTTTGGTTCTCCTTATTTTCCCTTTAATTGCTTTCTTCTTTAAAGTACCGTATTTATCAGCCTTTCGTGAAAATTGGAGTCTCTTGACTTTGGCTTTTGTTACTGGAAGTTCTAGTGTGGTCTTGCCATCACTACTTAGAGATTTGAAAAAACAGGGACATGACGAGCATACAATTGATTTAGTTGTTCCTTTAGGATATACTTTTAACTTAGAAGGAGCAGCGGTTTATTTCTCAGTAGCGACAATTTTTATTGCCCATGCCTATGGTATTCAATTTTCTTTATCAAGTCTCTTGTTTACTGTTTTATTGTTGACTTTGATTGGAAAAACTGCAGCAACTGTGCCATCAGGAGCTATCGTAGTTCTATTAGCTGCAGCACCTCAATTGGGCTTGCCAGTTGAAGGAGTGGCCTTGATTTTTGCAGTTGATTTCTTTGTCAATGCTGGCCGTACCATGATCAATGTTTTAGGTCAAATCTTAACAGTCAGCGTTATCGAAAAAACAGAAGGATATATTTTAGAAGAAGAAAAAGAAAGCCAATTATCAGTCAGCTTTTCTTAAGGAGATATGAATAATGAGTGAAGCAAAAGTTTATGTGATTCATGAGAATCTAGAATGGACTCAACATTTAGTGAAATGGTTGGAAGAATTAGAAGTCCCTTATGAACTATGGGATTTGTCTAGTGGGATTTTAGATTTGCAAAGCCCACCGCCGCAAGGTATCTTTTACAATCGTATGTCTGCCTCTTCTCACACAAGAGGACATCGTTATGCACCAGAATTTACAGAGCAAGTGATTACTTGGTTAGAAGCACACGGACGCAAAGTTGTGAATGGTACCGGTGCTATCAACCTTGAAATTAGTAAAGTCAAACAATATTTGAAGTTAAACGAATCTGGTATCGAGACTCCTGCAACAGTTGCGGTTTTAGGGCAAGAAAACATCATTGAAGCAGCAAGAAAATTAAACATTTATCCTTTGATTACCAAACATAATCGAGCAGGTAAGGGATTAGGCGTTCAACTCTTCCAAAATGAAGAAGAATTGGAAGCTTATGTCAATAGTTCTCTCTTTGAACCATCAGTGGATGGGATTACCTTGTTACAAGCCTACATCAAACCAAGTGATGGACGCATTCGCCGTTCAGAGTTTATCAACCAAAAGTTCCTTTATACTGTTTCAATCGATTCTTCAGATGGATTCCAACTTTGTCCAGCAGATGGTTGTCAAATTGGCAAGAGACCAGAACAACTAGAAACGTCTGAAAAATTCCAGATTACAGAACCTTTACCAGATTCTCGAAGAGAAGCTTATGAGAACTTCCTTAAGAATGCTCAGATTGAAGTTGCTGCTATTGAATGGGTTCAGTCAGAGAGTGGTGATATTTATGTTTATGATGTAAATACCAACACCAACTACAATCCTACCGCAGAAAAAAATGCTAATATTTTTGCTCACCAACATTTGGCTCAATATCTAAAAACAGAATTGCAAGCCCTAACGAGTGGACAATAAAGTAGCAAATTCAAAAATCCCCCAGTAGAGAATGACTGGGGGATTAATTTGTTTATACTCTTCGAAAATCTCTTCAAACCACGTCAGCTTCCATCTGCAACCTCAAAATAGTATTTTGAGCTGCCTTCGTCAGTTCTATTCACAACCTCAAAACGGTGTTTTGAGCAACCTGCGGCTCGCTTCTTAGTTTGCTCTTTGATTTTCATTGAGTATTAATCGATAAAAAATTATTGATTTGCTTTAAAGTCGGGGTCTTTTAGGCTTTGAACACTGGCATTGATGACAGCACCGATGATCAATATCTTGGCAATGATAATGAACCAGAACATCATCACAACAACGACGATAGAACTGAAAAATCTGACGTCAACGAGATAATTGACATAATTGTTGAAATAAGCTGCAAAGATGTTTAATAATGCAATAGTGTTAACTAGTACAAAGAGACTTCCAGGTATGACGTATCGAATCCGACTTACTTTAACATTTGGTAGGAAATAGTAGAGCATAATCACGGTAGCAAAAAGAAAGGCATAGATCAGCGGTCCTGTAAAATCCTGTAGATAAGAAAACAGAGCACTCTCGGATTTCCAGTAGTTTTTAAGCAGGTCCAATAACATATGGCCGAACATACTGAGGAATAAGGCAAGGGCAAAGAGAATTTGAAGGCCAAAGCTAACCAAGAGACTCATCAGCTGGTGTGAGATAATTCCTCTATTTTTTGCAACTCCATAGGCTTTATTAAAGGCCTTCTGAAGAAAATCCATGGATTTGGAGAAAGTCCAAAGAGCTGATAAGATAGCAAAACTTAGTAAACCTGTTGATGGTTGAGTCAGAACTTCTCTGACAATTTTTGCAACAACTTCATAGATTGTATCTGGTAAAAATTCCTTGATTGTTAATAGAAAGTTTGAGATGGGAATTTGAAAGTAGGGTAAGATATTGACCACTATCATAAGTAAAGGGAAGATTGAAATCAACCAATAGTATGCAACAGCAACGCTAGTTAACTCACTATCGGAGGCTTGATAGTAGTGCAAAAAAGCTTTTAATAAGGGTCTATCAGTCAGCTGTTTCCACAACTTTTTCATGTTACAATCCTCCAGTTTTTCTCTTGTTTTCTATAGACTTTAATTTCTTCGAACTAATTCCATCATATCATAAGGTAAGGTATTAGCAGATTCTTTTAAGGAATAAGTTTCTAAATTATTGACATTTTGGCGTAGCTTTTTGGCATATTGAGCTGAGATGAGTTTTTGAGCTTCGTATTCAAAGATACACTTACGCTCAAGGTAGTATCCTCTAAGCATTTCATCAATGTTATTGGGTTTGATACGATTGATAACCCGTTCCACAAAGGCACCACTCGTAATATGACTGGTTTCGCGAAGACGAGATTCCTGCATAAAGCTGATCAGAGAACTCTTATAAATCCCTTTGAGGTTTTCCAAACTCTCGATAATAATTTCAGTGTTGGCTAGGTAGAGTTCAGCAATCTGGTCATAATCAATGGCAAGAAGTCTCTGTTTTTCCTTGTCTTTCCACGAACGGAATGTTTTCCCAAATGTGAGCAATTCATGAAGTAGAAAACGAAGAATGCGTATGGAGACAAGGAAGTAGTAGGTTAGTCGAGAAGCAAAGTTTCGCTTAATATTTTTCTCCATGCTTTTCAAATAGCGTTGGTAGACACGATAAGCACGATCTCCAATCTTTCCTTCTTCATAGGCTTGTTCCAAGCCATCGCTTTCAACACTGAGAATCAAGAGTTTAAGAGCTTCCCAGTCTTCCTGAATCTCCTTGTTCTCCTGACTAAGAATAAGATTTTCAATACGTCCATGATAATTGTCAATAGCCGCATAGAGTGGAACCTTGTTTTTTGTGTTCTCTAAATCCTTCTCTAATTCCATGGCAACATCGTTTAAGATAGCGATGTGCATGAGCTGATCCTTAGATGGTTCTTTCTCTTCAGAAAGGTGCGGGAGTACTAGTAATCCCGTCAGGAAACTGACCAGGGTTACACCAGCTACGAGGAAGAGAAGAAGAGGGTATTCTTGTTCCAGATTAGACGGTATCAAAAGGATAGTGGCAATGGATACAGTTCCCTTAACACCAGAAAAGGTAAGGAGGAGCATGTCTTTGACATACTTGTCTAAACTTTTATGAAGCTTCTTAATCCGAAATGCGTAAAATCCATAGATCATGACAAAGCGGATAGCAAAAAGCAGGAAGGTCAAGAGGAAAACGCTGAGTAAGAGAAGTACTTTGTTGTAGAATGCACTCTTAAGAATTGGTTCCGCGATCATTTCCAGTTCCATCCCAAGAATGACAAAGACTGAACCATTGAGCATAAAGGTTACAGTCTGCCAAACAGTCTCAGTAACTGTATCAACTTGCGCTTCCAGGAGGTTTATTTTCTTGAAACGACTGGCTTTCAGAATCCCAGCAACAACAACGGCGATGATGCCTGAAACATGAATTTCTTCGGCTATGAAAAAAGTCAAGAGAGGTAAACTAAGTTCCAATAAGAGCTCATTTGCGATATCTGTTGCACGGACACTGAGTAGAAAGGTATGAAGGAAGCGATTGATTAAGGCCGTTATTAAGCCGACTGTAAATCCTCCAACGATGGAAATGGCTAATGAAGTTCCGGCTTGGGTAAGGGAGAATGTTCCTGTTGTCCAAGCGATGAGAGCCATACGAAAGGCTACTAGTCCAGAAGCATCATTCAGAAGACCTTCCCCTTTTAGGATATTAGAGACCCGCTTTGGGAAGGAAAAGCGTTGAGAAAGAGATGCGAAGGCGACTAGGTCTGTTGGCCCTAAGGCGGCACCAACTGCTACACAGGCGGCTAATGGTAGGCTAGCCCAAAGGACATGAGCGACTCCCCCCATGCTCAAGGCTGAGATAAAGATAACTGGAAAAATCAAGTAGAGGACAATCCGCCAGTGTTTTAGGATAGAAGTAATGTCTGCTTCTTGAGCTTCGCGAAAGAGTAGTGGGCCAATGACTAAAGCTAGGAATAACTCAGTATCTAAATGATATTGGTTGTTGGGTAAACAAAGTCCAATTCCAATCCCTAACAAAATTTGAATCAGAGGCATGGGTAAAAAGGGAAGAAGTTTATTGGTCGTACTAGAAACAATAAGAACCAGTAAAAATACCAAGAGATAAAAAAGTAAATTCATTTTCCACCTCCCTATTTTTGGTTACGACAATTTTCAAAAAGTTCCTTTTGTTCTTGGATTTTTTGATCGATCTTTGAGCAGTCCTTATGTTCTATTTTTTTCTGACAACGCTCCATTTCAAGTGAAATCATTTTCTTCTTGATTTTCAGCATTTTTTTACTCATATGTGCTTCATCCAAAATACCAACTGCACGTTCATGTTGGGTTGACTCGACAAAGTTGTGACGAAGAGCTTCGATTTTATCTCGTAGGTATTGTTTATCCATGGCGATACCTTTCTAATTTTTCAATCATAACTAAAAATGGTGGATTGTTAATTTGGTTGAGGGTGCGATAGATAGTGGCAGTATATTCTTGTTGTGGTAACTGACTAACATAATCCATAACTGCATCCCGTTCTATATCTCCGCCTTCATGCCCGTAATAAATCATGATGGCTATTCGTCCGCCTTTAACGAGCATCTGACAGAGTTTTTCAAGTGCCTCAATGGTTGTGTGAGGTTTAGTAATGATAGACTTATCGGCAGAAGGAAGATAACCCAGATTAAAGATGGCTGCTTTCGCCTCAGTTACAAACTGATCTACGGTTTCATGACCTTGTAGAAGTAACTTGACATTGGTCAATCCGGATTCTTGTAGACGTTGACTTGTTTTTTCAAGAGCTTGTTCTTGTATATCAAAAGCGTAGACTTGTTTAGCTAATTTGCCAAGGAAAAGTGTATCATGTCCATTTCCCATTGTTGCATCTACAACAACATCATCTTTTGTGATGACTTCGGCAAGAAAATCATGTGCCATTTCAAGTGGTTTTTTCATTCATAAACTCCTGTTTTACAGCCTTGCATCCTTGGACACTACCTCGACGTCTCATTTCAGCTTCTATGCTATTTAGAACTTCCCATTTATTGAGACTCCACATAGGACCAATCAGCATATCTCTAGGCGCATCACCCGTAATCCTATGGATGACTATATGTTTAGGAATAATTTCTAGTTGGTCACAGATAACTTTCACATAGTCATCTTGACTCATAAGCTGCAGTCTACCCTCGTGATAATCACGTTGCATCCGAGTATTTGTCATAAGGTGAAGTAGGTGAAGTTTAATCCCTTGAATATCATTATCAGTCACACAGCGACGAACATTTTCCACCATCATGTCATGAGTTTCACCTGGCAAGCCGTTAATCAAATGGGCTACAATCTCAATCTTGGGATATTTTCTCAAGCGCTTAACCGTCTCCACGTAAAGTTCATAGGAGTGGGCACGGTTAATCAATTCAGAAGTTTCCTCATAGGTTGTTTGTAAACCTAACTCTACAGTAACATGCATTCGTTCTGACAGTTCTGCCAAGTATTCGATAGTCTCATCAGGCAGGCAATCTGGTCGTGTACCAATATTGATTCCAACCACACCAGGTTCATTAATAGCTTGTTCATAGCGTTCGCGAATGATTTCAAGTTTTTCATGAGTATTAGTAAAGTTTTGGAAATAGACTAGATATTTTTTTACATCTGGCCATTTGCGGTGCATAAAGTCAATTTCTTTATAAAATTGCTCACGAATAGGAGCGTCAGGTGCAACGATAGCATCTCCAGATCCAGAAACCGTACAGAAAGTACAACCTCCATGAGCTACTGTACCATCACGATTTGGACAATCAAATCCGGCATCGATAGGAACTTTGAAAGTTTTTTCTCCGAATAAATTTCGATAATAATCATTCAAGGTATTATAGGATTTCATAGTTAATATTATATCAGAAAACCCCAGTAAACTCAAAGTTAGTAAACAATTGAAGAGAAGTAAGAAATTTTTAAAATCAAAAAATCTTATATAAATCCTTTACAAAAAAAATTAAAGTGGTATAATAGAGGTGTTAACGGTGCAAACGTTTTCGTAAATCGTTTGCACTAAAATAAAATAAGGAGATTTGAATGATGAAAGCTACATTCAAAAATGTTTTGTCTTTCGAGTTTTGGCAAAAATTCGGTAAGGCTCTAATGGTGGTTATCGCTGTTATGCCAGCGGCTGGATTGATGATTTCAATCGGTAAGACACTTGCAATGATTAACCCTAACTTTGCTCCACTTGTTGTTACAGGTGGAATCCTTGAGCAAATTGGTTGGGGAGTTATCGGTAACCTACATATCTTGTTTGCTCTTGCTATCGGTGGTAGCTGGGCTAAAGAACGTGCAGGTGGTGCCTTTGCAGCAGGACTTGCCTTTATCTTGATTAACCGTATCACTGGTGCTATCTTTAGTGTTAGTGGTGATATGTTGAAAGATCCTAATGCTATGGTTTCAACAATCTTTGGTAACTCTATCAAAGTTTCTGATTACTTTATCAGCGTGTTTGAAGCTCCAGCACTTAACATGGGTGTGTTTGTAGGGATTATTTCTGGTTTTGTAGGGGCAACTGCCTTTAACAAATACTACAATTTCCGTAAACTTCCTGATGCACTTTCTTTCTTTAACGGAAAACGATTTGTACCGTTTGTTGTTATCCTTCGTTCAGCAATCGCTGCAATCCTTCTTTCAATTTTCTGGCCACTTGTTCAAACAGGTATTAACAGCTTTGGTATCTGGATTGCCAACTCTCAAGAAACGGCTCCAGTTCTAGCACCATTCTTGTATGGTACTTTGGA
The DNA here is from genome assembly GCF_024295385.1 of Streptococcus sp. CF4-3. Classification (NCBI taxonomy): domain Bacteria; kingdom Bacillati; phylum Bacillota; class Bacilli; order Lactobacillales; family Streptococcaceae; genus Streptococcus; species Streptococcus sp. CF4-3. The sequence goes on from NZ_JANCPN010000005.1 coordinate 125,521, forward strand.
ACGCTTACTCTTGCCATTTGGACTTCACCACATGTTGACTATCCCAATGAACTATACAGCTCTTGGTGGTACTTATGATGTCATGACTGGTGCAGCAAAAGGTACTCAAGTATTTGGTCAAGATCCACTTTGGCTTGCATGGGTAACTGACCTTGTAAACCTTAAAGGTACTGACGCAGCTCAATACCAACACTTGTTAGATACAGTACATCCAGCTCGTTTCAAAGTTGGACAAATGATTGGTTCGTTTGGTATCTTGATGGGTGTCATTGTGGCTATCTACCGTAACGTTGATCCAGATAAGAAACACCAATACAAAGGTATGATGATCGCAACTGCTCTTGCAACATTCTTGACAGGGGTAACTGAACCAATTGAGTACATGTTCATGTTCATCGCAACACCTCTTTACCTTGTTTACGCTCTTGTTCAAGGTGCTGCCTTTGCAATGGCTGATATTGTGAACCTTCGTGTACACTCATTCGGTTCAATCGAATTCTTGACTCGTACTCCGCTAGCTATCAACGCTGGTATTGGTATGGATATTGTTAACTTTATCTGGGTGACAGTGCTCTTTGGATTTATCATGTACTTTATCGCTAACTTCATGATTAAGAAATTCAACTATGCAACTCCAGGACGTAACGGTAACTACGAAAATGCAGATGGTTCTTCTGAATCTTCAGCTGCCGGTGAAACTAAAGTTGCAGAAGCTTCTCAAGCAGTTAACATCATCAACCTTCTTGGTGGACGTGCGAACATCGTTGATGTCGACGCATGTATGACTCGTCTTCGCGTTACTGTAAAAGATGCAGAAAAAGTTGGAACAGAAGAACAATGGAAATCTGAAGGAGCTATGGGACTTGTCATGAAAGGACAAGGTGTCCAAGCTATTTACGGACCTAAAGCTGACGTTTTAAAATCAGATATCCAAGATATTCTTGATTCTGGAGAAGTGATTCCTGAAACTCTTCCAAGTCAAATGGCAGCAGCTCAAAAAGATACTGTTGTATACAAAGGTGTGACTGAAGAAGTGTACTCAGTTGCTGATGGTCAAGTGATTGAATTGGAACAAGTTAAGGATCCAGTATTCTCACAAAAAATGATGGGTGATGGATTTGCAGTAGAACCATCAAATGGAAATATTGTATCTCCAGTTTCAGGTACTGTATCAAGTATCTTCCCAACTAAACATGCTCTTGGTCTTGTAACTGAAGCAGGTCTTGAAGTTCTTGTCCACATCGGTCTTGATACTGTAAGCCTTGAAGGAAAACCATTCGATGTGAAGGTTTCAGAAGGCCAAGCAGTAGCTGCTGGTGATCTCTTAGTCAAAGCTGACCTTGGTGCTATTCAAGCAGCAGGTCGTGAAACTACAACTGTAGTAGTCTTTACAAATGGAGATGCTATCAAGTCAGTTAAATTAGAACAAACCGGTTCTCTTGCAGCTAAAACAGCAGTTGCAAAAGTAGAATTGTAATACACTAAGGGGTTGGAAGCTGTTTTCCAACCTCTTGTTTATAGGAGAAAAACATGAAGTTTTTAACACTCAATACTCATAGTTGGATGGAAAAAAATCCTGAAGAAAAATTTCAGCTCTTGTTTCAAGATATACTTGAAAACAGTTATGATTTGATTTGTTTTCAAGAAATCAACCAAGAAATTACATCAACTCAAGTAGAGTCTGGACCACTTTACAATCCGTTACCTTCAGCAGAACCCATTCACCAAGACCACTATGTTCGTCTTTTGGTAGAGAAGTTGTCTGAAAAAGGACTGGACTATTATTGGACATGGGCTTATAATCATATCGGATATGACCGTTATCATGAGGGAGTTTCAATTCTATCTAAAACACCGATTGAGGCGCGTGAGATTTTGGTTTCAGATGTAGATGATCCAACTGATTATCACACTCGTCGAGTTGCACTAGTAGAAACAGTAGTAGAAGGTAAAGAGCTTGCAGTTGCGAGTGTGCATCTCTCTTGGTGGGATAAAGGATTCCAAGAGGAATGGGCAAGATTTGAAGCAGTTCTAAAAGAGTTGAATAAACCTCTATTACTAGCTGGAGATTTTAACAACCCTGCAGGTCAGGAAGGCTATCAAGCTATCCTAACTAGTCCGCTAGGCTTACAGGATGCCTATGAAGTTGCAAAAGAGAGAAGTGGAAGCTACACTGTTCCTCCAGAAATTGATGGTTGGAAGGGAAATGCAGAACCGCTTCGAATTGATTACGTCTTTACGACAAAAGATCTTCAGGTAGAAAAGTTACAGGTAGTTTTTGATGGCCAAGCAAGTCCGCAGGTCAGTGATCACTATGGTCTTCAAGCAGAACTTTCTTGGAAGAACTAACAAAGAATTTTACTAAAATAAAATGAGTCCCCCTTCGGATATGCGAAGGGGATTCCTTATTCAAGGGGTTAATATAGTTAAAGTTTTTAGTTGAATAACTTGTAAAATGAAATAAAATCCTTTAAAATAAAAAGTGTTGGAGGAATTTATGAATGTAAATCAAATTGTGCGTATGATCCCGACGCTAAAGATAAATAATAGAAGATTAAATGAATTGTTTTATATCCAAACCTTGGGTATGAAACCCTTGCTTGAAGAGTCGGCTTTCTTATCGCTAGGAGACCAGTCAGGCATTGAAAAATTGGTTTTAGAAGAATCGCCAAGTATGAGAAGCCGTAAGGTTGAAGGGATCAAAAAATTAGCTAGATTGATTGTAAAAGTAGCGAATCCATCCGAGGTTGAAGCACTGCTAGCTAGAATGGAAAAACTTCCTCAACTCTATAAAGGAAATAAGGGATATGCTTTTGAAATCCTTTCACCAGAAGGGGATCTTGTCCTAATCCATGCGGAAGATGACATCAAAGATTTGAGAAAGTTTGATGAAACTGTTACTTTCACAAAAGATGAGAAACTGCAATATTTAACAGCATTTGATATTTCAGCAGAAATTAACTTGCCTGCTGAAACGACAAGCCTGCTTGAAAAAGAGGAAATCGAAACTAGCATAACTTTTAAACAAGCTCAAGGTAGTGATTTGCTTGTTGAAAATAATGTAACTTGGGATTTGTCTATGTTGAAATTCCAAGTAAAAGAACTTGAATTGGCTAGTCTGCGTCAACGTTTTGAAACTGCAGGTTACTTTGTTCCTAAGTCTGAGAAGTTTTTCCTAACCAAGGATGCCAACAATATCGAATTGTGGTTTGAAGAAGTATGAAACAAGAAATCATTCAAAAAATAGAGCAACAAATTGAGGCAGGGATTTATCCTGGTGCCTCTTTTGCGTATTATCGGGATGGTGAATGGTTTGATTGCTACCTCGGAGAAGCAAATCCAGAAATTGGAGAGCAGACTTGTCAAGGTTTAGTCTATGATTTGGCAAGTGTGAGCAAGGTCGTCGGAGTTGGGACTGTCTTAACTTTTTTGTGGAAGCAAGGCAAGATTGAGCTCGATCAATCCATAAAGACCTATCTTCCAGAGGCGGATTATCCAGATATCACCATTCGTCAACTCCTCACACATTCTACGGACTTGGACCCGTTTATTATCAATAGAGACCAGTTGAATGCAGAAGAATTGAAAGAAGCTATGTTTCATTTGAATCGCCGAGAGAAGAGAGCCTTTCTCTACTCGGATGTGCACTTTCTCTTGCTCGGTTTTCTCCTAGAGAACTACTTTGAAAAAGATTTAGAACAGATTTTACAAGAGCAAGTTTTCGATCCATGGAAGATGAAGGAAACTCAGTTTGGACCAGTTAGCAGTGCTGTTCCAACTGTTCGGGGACAGAAAGCAGGAGTGGTGCATGATCCTAAGGCACGTTTACTAGGTAAACATGCTGGAAGTGCAGGCTTGTTTTCAACTGTGAAGGATTTAAAAATCTTCCTTGAGCATTATTTACAGGATGATTTTGCTGACGGATTAAGCCAGAATTTTTCAGATTTGAGTGATAAGGAACGCTCCTTGGCCTGGAATCTTGAAGGTGATTGGCTAGACCATACAGGCTATACTGGAACCTTTATCATGTGGAATCGTAAGAAGCAGGAAGCTGCGATTTTCTTGTCCAATAGAACCTACGAAAAAGACGAGCGTGCGCAGTGGATCATAGACCGTAATCAGGTCATGGACCTAATTCGTGAAGCAGACTAGGGAGGAAGTATGTCAAAAGCTCTTAAAGGAACTCTTTTTACAGTAATTGCTGGTATTGCTTGGGGCTTGTCTGGGACCAGTGGTCAGTACCTAATGGCTCATGGGGTATCGGCTCTAGTCCTAACCAATATTCGTTTAATTGTTGCAGGTTTGCTCTTAGTTCTCTTGTCCTATACAAAGTCTAAGGAACAATTTTTGGCTTTTCTAAAAGATAAATCAAGTCTCTTTTCTCTCTTACTATTTTCTTTATTTGGCCTCTTTCTGAATCAATTGGCTTATTTATCGGCTATTCAGGAGACAAATGCAGGTACAGCGACGGTGCTTCAGTATGTCTGTCCTGTTGGAATCTTGGCTTACACATGTATAAAGGATAAGGTAGCACCTACTATAGCCGAAATCCTTTCTATGATTTTAGCAATAGGTGGAACCTTTTTAATTGCGACTCATGGTCAGTTGGATCAGCTCTCTATGACACCAGCAGGTCTCTTTTGGGGCTTGTTCTCTGCTTTAACCTATGCTCTTTATATCATTTCACCCATTAAACTCATTCAAAAATGGGGGAGCATTCTGGTTATTGGTGTTGGTATGACCATCTCAGGTTTTGTAGCAGTGCCATTTACTGGGTTTATCGGTGCTAGTCTACCTATGTCTTTTGATATTTTCTTAGCATTTGCTGGAATTATTCTCATCGGGACTGTTTTTGCCTACACGGCCTTTCTTAAGGGAGCAAGTATGGTTGGACCAGTCAAATCTAGTCTCTTGGCCTCTATTGAGCCAATATCTGCGGTATTCTTTGCTTTCATGATTATGGGAGATATCTTTTATCCTGTAGATTTTCTTGGTATGGCAATGATTTTATTGGCTGTGACTATTATTTCTTTAAAGGATTTAATGCAAGAAAAGAGAAAGAAATCAGCGTAGATGTTATGTTACCTTATCAAAAAGTTAGTATTGAATATAAAAAATCCACTCAAGAGAGTGGATTTTATTTTTTTTACATTAGTCTTTATTTTCGTATGGCAAGATCAAGTTCAAAAGGATACCTGTCATTGCTGATAGGGCAGTACCTGAAAGTGTAACTGGACCAAGTTTAAGGATTGCTCCACCAAGTCCAAGCACGAGCATTGCACTTGCGATGATAAGATTACGCATTTGACCAAAGTCTACACGTTCCTTGATCAAAACTTTCAAACCGTTGCTGGCGATAACCCCATAAAGAAGGATTGACATTCCACCAAGTACAGCGTTTGGAATTGTAGAAATCAAGGCAGTGAATTTTCCAAGGAAGCTAAGGGCGATAGCGATAAAAGCAGCGTTACGAATAACAGATACAGAAGCGATGCGAGTCATACCGATAACCCCTGTATTTTCACCGTAAGTTGTATTTGCTGGTCCGCCAAGGAAGGCAGAAACAGAAGTTGCGATACCATCACCGAGAAGGGTACGATGAAGACCTGGATCTTTCAAGAATTGGCGTCCACAGATTTGACTTAGAACGGTGTGGTCACCGATATGTTCAGAAATGGTTACGATAGCGATTGGTAAGATTGCGATTGTTTCCGGACCAAAGTAAAGGTCGTATTCTTTGAAGGCACCACCTGTATTAAATGGTAGGTAGAAACCAGGAATTTCAAACCAGTTAGCTTGAAGAACAGGAGTGAAGTCAACTAAGCCAAGTGCTAGCGCGAAGAGATATCCACCAATAATTGCAAAGAGGAAAGGAATGATACGAAGGAAACCTTTTCCTTTTGTATTGATAAAGGCAGCGATGAGGAAGGTAACCACAGCTACAAGAGCATTTTTCCAGTTGCCGTCAGCTACAAGACCAGCATTGGTTACGGCAGAACCAGCAAGCCCAAGACCGATAACGATAATCATAGGACCAATAATGATTGGAGGCAAGAGTTTATCAATCCATTTTGTACCTGCGAAGCGAACACTTGCAGCAACAAGGACATAAACAAAACCAGTTAGGATAACCCCTGTCTGAGCAGCAGATACATCACCCCCCATTTCTTTCATGGCAAGTGACATGGCTGTAATAAAGGCGAAAGAAGAACCAAGATAAACAGGAACTCTAAAACCTGTTGCAAACATATAGATGAGGGTACCAACCCCTGAAGCGAAGAGGGCAACAGATACAGGCATTCCCAAAATCAATGGTACCAAGATGGTTGCACCAAACATGGCAAACACGTGCTGGAAACTGAGTAGGATTCCCTTACCAAAAGAAGGACGTTGGTCAACGTCGAGTAACAAATCAACAGTTGATTCTTGTTTCATAAATACCTCACTTTTTGGGCATCAAAAAAGAGCCCATTATTTTACAGCAATAGGCTCTCAGAGTAAGACTTCTTCAAAAAGAGAATTATCTCATTCTTAAAGAATTTCATATATTTCTGCGTCTTCGTCACCTCACGGGATGACATTAAAAACCTTTGCTTAAGATAGTATAGCAGAAAAAATTCGTCTTGTAAACGAATTTTTCCCGAGCCAAGAAACAAAAAAGTGAGGCATGATTTTGTAAATCATTTTTTCCAGAGCAAGGAAATAAAGACGCGAGGCTGATTTTTTAGGTATCTTTTTAAAAATGCTTAAAGTGGTCGTTTGTTGGGCATGCCAGCCTTACGTGGATATTTGTTTGGAGTTTCCTTTTTCTTTTCAACAATGGTAATGTAGCGGGGGTCTCCATTTGGAAGTGTATAGCTAAGGTTGTTTTCGACCTTGCTAAAGAGAAGGTTGAGGGCATTCTTGGCTTCTGTCAATTCCTCTGGTGCATTACTGGCCTTAAGCGCCAAAAGTTTTCCACCCACCTTTAGATAAGGAATGGTTAATTCAGACAAAACCTGCATGCGAGCAACTGCACGAGCTGTTACAATGTCGAATTGGGCACGGAAATTCTTCTCTTGAGCAAAATCTTCTGCGCGCCCATGGTAGAAATGAACACCTTTTAGATTAAGCTCCTCAGCTAAAAGCTGAAGAAAGTTAATGCGCTTATTGAGTGAATCAATGATGGTCACATCTAGCTGAGGGTAGAGAATCTTCATAGGAAGACTTGGGAATCCTGCACCAGCGCCAATATCAAGTAACTTAATTTCTTGGTTTTCTATCAACCCTTGTAGGATAGGAGCGATGGAATCATAAAAGTGTTTAAGATAAACTTCTTCCTTTTCAGTAATTGCAGTCAGGTTGATTTTTTGGTTCCACTCGACTAAGAGTTCGAAATAGCGCTCAAATTGTGCTTTTTGCTGGTCAGTAAGATTAATATTCTGTTCAGCAAGTAGTGTGTAAAAAGTTTCTGGTTTCATAGTTATATCCTTCTTGTATATCATCTTATTTTACCACAAAAACATGGAAATTTGATATACTTGTACTAATCAAAAGGCAGAAAGGAGCTTTATGATGAATTGGATTTTTTATGGACTTCTTGCTCTAATTATTATCTTGGTAATTGACTGCTATAATAAATTGGTGAAAAATCGTATGCAGACCAAGGAAGCTTGGAGTCAGATTGATGTTCAGTTGAAGCGTCGAAATGATCTCTTACCAAACTTAATTGAAACAGTAAAAGGTTACGCTAAATACGAAAGTTCTACTCTAGAAAAGGTGACTGAACTCCGTAGACAAGTAGCTGCAGCAACTACACCTGCAGAAGCCATGAAAGCTAGTGATGCACTGACTCGTCAGGTATCTGGTATTTTTGCGGTTGCAGAGAATTATCCTGACTTGAAGGCTAGTAGCAATTTTGCTCACTTACAAGAAGAACTGACTAACACAGAAAATAAAATTTCTTATTCACGTCAGCTCTATAATAGTGTCGTTAGCAACTACAATATTAAATTAGAAACTTTCCCAAGTAATCTGGTTGCGGCTATATTTGGCTTCAAGGCAGCGGATTTCCTTCAAACTCCAGAAGAAGAAAAGGCTGTGCCTAGAGTTGATTTTAGTGGTTTAGGTGACTAAGATGCTGTACAAACAAATTGCTAGTAATAAACGTAAAACTTGGATTCTTTTAATTGTCTTCTTTCTTTTGCTAGCCTTGGTTGGTTATGCTGTTGGTTTTCTGTTCATGAACTCAGGTATCTGGGGCGTGACTGTAGCTATGATTATCGGTTTCATCTATGCCTTGACCATGATTTTTCAATCTACAGAGATTGTCATGAGCATGAATGGTGCGCGTGAGGTTGATAGAAACGAAGAACCTGTTCTCTATCATGTTGTCGAGGATATGGCAATGGTGGCGCAGATTCCTATGCCACGAGTTTATGTAATTGATGACCCGGGTTTGAATGCCTTCGCCACCGGTTCGAATCCTCAAAATGCTGCTGTTGCTGCTACGTCAGGACTTTTAGAGATCATGAATCGTGAGGAGTTAGAAGCTGTAATCGGGCATGAAGTTAGTCATATTCGCAACTTAGATATTCGAATCTCTACCATTGCTGTTGCTCTTGCCAGTGCCATCACCCTTTTATCGAGTATGGCAGGTCGTATGATGTGGTGGGGTGGAGATAGTCGTAGTCGTAGAAGTAATGACCGTGATGGTGGAGGACTTGAGATTATTTTATTGGTTCTATCTCTCCTAGCCATCGTCCTAGCGCCTTTAGCAGCAACTTTGGTGCAGTTAGCTATCTCTCGCCAACGAGAATTTTTAGCGGATGCTTCAAGTGTGGAACTAACTCGTAATCCTCAGGGGATGATCAATGCTTTACAAAAATTAGACAATAGTCAACCTATGAGTCATCATGTAGATGATGCTAGTAGTGCCCTTTATATCAATGATCCTCAAAAACCAGGTTTCTTGAAAAAACTATTTTATACGCATCCACCTATTTCAGAGCGAATTGAACGTTTGAAACAAATGTAAAAAAACATCCAGAGAACTTTCTCTGGATGTTTTATTTCCAAAAGTTAGAGATCTTGTAAATCAACTACTTCTAAACCATGTTCTGTCAAACGATAGATACTCCTACAGACTTCTTTTAAAAAACGCCTGTCATGCGAAACAGTGATGAGGCCCCCAGGATAAGTGGCAAAGAGTTTTCTGATTTCGGGTTGAGAAGTTGGAGAAAAATTTCGTGTGGGTTCATCCAAAATGAGAAAGTTTGGTTTCCGCAGCACTAAATTCAAAAGAAGGAGTTTACCTTGTTGACCGCCAGATAAGGAGCGGATTTGGTGGTGCATCTCTGGATAACTGAAATTGAGACTGGCTAGGAAGGATTGGATTTTCTGTAATTCCTCTTTATGTCCAGTTTGGCTGAGAAATTCTACTGGAGATAGATCCAATTGTAGTGTTTCTTGATAATCTTGTGGCATAAATCCAAGTGAAATCTCACTTTTGTCACTTAGTAGTTGTTGTAACTTGCCTAACAGAGTCGATTTGCCAACGCCATTGGGACCGATGATGCCGATTTTATCTTGACCACGGACAGTTAATTGTAACTCCTGAGCCAAAACACGCTCACCAATGGACAAAGTCTCATTTTCCAGTAGAACTAAGACTTTTGAAGTGGCTAATGGCTCTATATCTGAAAAGAAAAGTTGGATTTGTTCCTCTTCAAGTGGCTTTTGGGTCATGGACTGAGCTGCCTTTTCGTAGCGTTTTTCTTGTGAAAGGACAGTTTTCATCTTTTTAGCCAATAGGCGACCGGCAGTACTATCTTTAGTAGCTCGAAGCGCAGTTTCTACATTTTGCTTAACTCGGCGATGCTTTTCCATGGTTTTATTGTAGGCTCTCTGGTCGTTAGCAGCTTGCTGACTTTGTCTGGCAAAATTAGCCTTTCTCTGCTCACTATAGCGATCATAGTCTAAATGCTCGACTAGCGTTTCCGCTTCTTTCCGATGCTTGACCAGTCGCAAGTGGACGATAGTATCAGCCGTTTGAGAAAGAAAGTCTTCATCATGGGAAATGAAAATAACTGTTTGCTTCATCTTCTGTATCTTCCTTTTTAGCCAATCAACCGTCTCAAGGTCTAGGTCATTTGAAGGTTCATCTAAAAATAGAACCTCAAAAGGTTTGGCTAACTCGTGGATGAGCTGAATTTTCAAAGCTTCACCACCCGAGAGACTACCAATTTCTTGATCACTTGCAAAACGACTGCTGTCAAAGTGTAATTCATCAGACAAGCGATAGAGAATGCTGTAGTCCAAATCTGTAGACTCTAAAAAGAAGTAGTCCTGTAAAGATTTTTTCTTCAGTTCTTCAGCTAGCTGTTGAGGAATGTAGGCCAGGGACCTAAGATCAGACTTGATTTCTCCCCTGATAGTGAAATCAGCTAATCTTTCGCCCATTAAAGTTTTAAGTAAGGTTGATTTTCCATTGCCTTCTTCGCCGATAATAGCGACCTTTTCTCCGTCTTGGATGGTGATATTTAAATCGGAAACAAGGTCTCGTAAATCTTTGTTTTGTGTGATAGTTAGATGATTGATGTTTATCATATTATTGCACTTTCTAAAATGTCTATATTGCATAACAAAAAGCTCTACTTTATCTAGTAGAGCCAATCGTCTATGTCAAAAAATCCTCTTTTAAAAAGGCTGAAAATCCACCACAAAAAAGAGTACACAAAAAGAGACAGAAACAAGATCTACTAAATAAAGGTTCTTTATTTGATAGACTTAGTTGTTCATGTCTCCCTTACCTCCGAGTATTGCTGCAATCATCATACTCTTTTTGAGAAAATTTGTCAAGATTAAGCCAGAAAATCCTCTTTTTATTAAAGACCAAAAACAGGTCCGTAAAGTGTCAATGTATGTTTAACGTGATCGTAGTGGAACTTGTCATAGTTTCTCCAAGCAGTGCGAGCTTGATCGTTTAGTTTTAGTGAGCCAAGTCCAATCAAAAGACTAGTCCGTTGGTAAAAAGTTTCCAGTTCAATTAAGATAGCGTTGTCTACTTTCTCAGCTTTTTTAAGCGCTCTGAGAATTTCGTCTATATTTTGCTGTAAGCGTAGATCATCAGGTAATCCTTGTTTACAGTTTTGTATAGTTTGATTTAATTCTGAAACGAGTTGATAGGCTTCAGCTAAAAGAACTTTGTCTTCCATATGAGCGTCCTCCTTTGCTCATGAATTGATGCCTATAGTATAGCACAAAAAATAAAATTGTCATAATAAATATATCAAAAAATAGAGAATGATTTTTTGAAAGTTTAGTTGCCTTGCTAGCGCTCTTTTCATGGTATAATCAAGGGAGTAAATCTTTATGGAGGAAGTATGAAATTAAATATTCAAGAAATTTGTAAGCAGCCTGAAGGCTTGCACTTTGAGCAAACTTTAGACTTGGCAACTGACTTACGTGCTCGTAATCAAGAAATTTTAGATGTAAAAGATATCAAAGCAGTAGGGAAGGTTCAGTACGAAGACCGAATGTTTTTCCTAGACTATCTCTTGTCATATACAATTGTCCTAGCTTCTAGCCGTAGTATGGAACCGGTAGAATTGAAAGAATCATATCCAGTAACGGAAGTCTTTATGGAAGGTGCTACCAATCAACTGGACCAAGAAGTTCTAGATGATGACTTAGTTTTACCGATTGAAAATGGTGAAATTGACTTGGCTGAAAGTGTTTCAGATAATATCTTGCTCAATATTCCTATCAAAGTCCTAACAGCTGAGGAAGAAGCTGGTCAGGGATTTGTTTCTGGAAATGACTGGCAAATCATGTCCGAGGAAGAGTATCAAGCCCAACAGGCAGTCAAGAAAGAAGAAAATAGTCCTTTTGCAGGTTTGCAAGGACTGTTTGACGGAGACGAATAGATGGTTTTATCCAAGAAACGTGCCCGTCATGTCATTGAGGAAATCATTGCTCTTTTTCCTGATGCGAAACCAAGTCTAGATTTTCGTAATCATTTTGAACTTCTGGTTGCTGTTATGCTGTCTGCTCAGACGACAGATGCGGCAGTCAACAAGGCTACCCCTGGCCTTTTTGCAGCTTTTCCAACCCCACAAACCATGGCAGATGCAAGTGAGAGTGAGATTGCCTCGTATATTTCTCGCCTAGGCCTTTATCGCAATAAGGCTAAATTCCTCAAAAAATGTGCTCGGCAACTACTGGATGATTTTGACGGTCAAGTCCCTCAGACTAGGGAAGAATTAGAGAGTTTGGCAGGAGTTGGCCGAAAAACAGCTAACGTAGTTTTGAGCGTAGGCTTCGGAATTCCGGCCTTTGCAGTTGATACTCACGTAGAGCGAATCTGTAAACACCACGATATTGTAAAAAAATCAGCTACGCCCCTTGAGGTCGAAAAACGTGTCATGGATGTCTTGCCACCAGAAGAATGGTTGGCAGCCCATCAGGCTATGATTTACTTTGGTCGTGCGATCTGTCATCCGAAAAATCCAGAATGTGATCACTATCCACAGTTATACGATTTTAGTTCATTATAAGGCTTAGCATTGAATGTTTTTACTTGCTTTGAACTAGGCTTTGTGATATAGTAATGACAATAAAATATTCCTTTAAACCTGTCCCGTGAGGCAGGCAAGGAGCTCGATAAAGTAGAAGGGTAAGTCTATACTGTTTGCAGTAGGGCTCGCTTAGTTATACATTCTCAAGTCTCCTTGTGTAAGGAGACTTTTCTTTTTGGAGGTTTGTCATGAAGACAAAAGAAGTTGTAGACGAATTAACCGTCAAGCGAGCAATTACGCGTATCACTTATGAAATTATCGAACGCAACAAAGATTTGAATAAAATCATTTTAGCGGGAATTAAAACACGTGGTGTCTTTATTGCTCACCGTATCCAAGAGCGTTTGGAACAATTGGAAAATATCTCAGTTCCTGTTGTTGAACTAGATACAAAACCTTTCCGTGACGATGTCAAAAGTGGTGAGGATACTTCATTGATTTCTGTCGATGTGACAGACCGAGAAGTTATCTTGGTGGATGATGTGCTCTATACAGGCCGTACAATCCGTGCTGCTATCGATAACATTGTCGGACATGGTCGCCCAGCGCGCGTGAGTCTTGCGGTACTAGTTGACCGTGGACACAGAGAATTGCCAATTCGTCCAGATTACGTTGGGAAAAATATTCCAACTAGTCGTTCTGAAGAAATCATCGTTGAGATGACAGAACTTGATGGCCAGGATAGAGTTTTGATTACTGAAGAAGCTTAAGAGCTAAAGGAGTAGCCATGTCAGAAAATCAACAAGCACTCAAACATGTGGTGTCCATGGAAGATCTCACTGTGGATCAGGTTATGAAATTGATTAAACGAGGGATCGAGTTTAAAAACGGTGCTCAGTTACCCTACGAAGACCATCCTATTGTTTCAAATCTTTTCTTTGAAAATTCGACAAGAACGCACAAATCTTTCGAAGTTGCTGAGATTAAATTGGGATTGGAGCGACTGGACTTTGATGTGAATACAAGCTCAGTCAACAAGGGGGAGACACTCTATGATACAATCCTGACCTTGTCTGCTCTTGGTGTAGATGTCTGTGTTATTCGTCACCCAGAGGTTGATTACTATAGAGAATTGATTGCGAGTCCAACGATTACGACTTCCATTATCAACGGTGGAGACGGATCAGGGCAACATCCTAGCCAAAGCTTGCTTGATTTGATGACAATTTACCAAGAATTTGGTCGTTTTGAAGGGCTCAAGGTTGCGATTGCTGGTGATTTGGACCATTCACGTGTAGCCAAGTCCAATATGCAAATTCTGAAGCGCTTGGGAGCTGAACTTTACTTTGCAGGACCTGAGGAATGGAGAAGTCAAGAGTTTGCAGACTACGGACAGTTTGTAACCATTGATGAGATTGTTGATCAGGTGGATGTTCTGATGTTGCTTCGAGTTCAACATGAACGTCACGAAAGTGGAGCGTTCTTTTCAAAAGAAAGCTATCATGCTCAACATGGCTTGAACCAAGAACGCTACAATCGCTTAAAAGAAGAAGCAATTATTATGCACCCGGCTCCAGTTAATCGAGATGTAGAAATTGCTGACCACTTGGTTGAGGCTCCAAAATCACGTATTGTCCAACAAATGACCAATGGAGTCTTTGTTCGAATGGCAATCTTAGAATCCGTATTGGCAAGCAGAAAAGCCAAATAAGACACAAAACGTTAAAAGACGCCAGTGAGCGTCCACGAGAGGTGAGAATATGACAAAACGACTTCTAGTTTTAGAAGATGGCACAGTTTTTGAAGGTAAAGCCTTCGGTGCAGATATTGATGTAACAGGGGAAATCGTCTTTAACACAGGGATGACAGGCTATCAAGAATCCATTACAGACCAGTCTTATAATGGGCAAATCTTGACCTTCACTTATCCACTGGTTGGGAATTATGGGATTAACCGTGATGACTACGAATCTATCAGCCCTACTTGTAAGGGAGTTGTAGTTTTCGAAGAGGCGCGTAGAGCTAGCAACTGGCGGAATCAAATGACCTTGGACGAATTCTTGAAAGCTAAGAAAATTCCTGGTATTTCAGGAATTGATACACGTGCGCTTACAAAGATTATCCGTAAACATGGGACAATGCGTGCAACTTTGACACATGCTGGAGACAGTATGGATCATGTTGCTGATCAACTTAAAGCGACTGTTTTACCGACTGATAATATCAGACAAGTTTCTACCAAGACTTCTTATCCAGCTCCAGGAGTTGGTTTGAGTGTTGTTCTAGTAGACTTTGGTCTTAAGCATTCTATTTTACGAGAACTTTCAAAACGTGATTGTAACGTGACTGTAGTTCCATACACAACTACAGCTGAGGAAATCCTACATTTGAATCCTGACGGAGTCATGTTATCAAACGGTCCGGGGAATCCAGAAGATGTTCCAGAAGCGCTCGACATGATTCGTGGGATTCTAGGCAAAATTCCAATCTTTGGGATTTGTATGGGTCACCAGCTCTTTGCAATGGCAAATGGTGCAAAGACTTACAAGATGAAGTTTGGTCACCGTGGCTTTAACCATGCAGTTCGAGAAATTGCAACTGGGCGAGTGGACTTTACTAGTCAAAACCATGGTTATGCCGTTAGTCGTGAGGACTTACCAGATCACTTGATTATTACCCACGAAGAAATCAATGATAAGTCAGTTGAAGGGGTGCGTCACAGATATCAACCAGGTTTCTCTGTGCAATTCCACCCAGATGCAGCTCCTGGGCCACATGATGCAAGTTATCTATTTGATGAATTCATCGAGATGATGGAAGCCTTCAAACAAACAAATTAATGACGAGTGTGAAATCGTCGGAGAATTTATTTAATGTCGCCCTGTGAGGCGACGAATAGAAAGGAGAAGGGTGGTCCGTATTTGCTGAACTGAATACGGGCTACGGACGGTGCTAAAAAGATAGTTATTCCTAGAACTAACAGTTCTTCGTCATAACTCCTATTTTAGCTTTGTCCGCTTGACGCCCTTAATATCTTAGAAATGCCTAAACGTACTGATATTCAAAAAATTATGGTGATTGGTTCTGGTCCGATTATTATAGGTCAGGCTGCTGAGTTTGACTATGCTGGAACCCAAGCCTGCTTGTCTTTGAAAGAGGAAGGTTACGAGGTTGTCTTGGTAAACTCAAACCCTGCAACCATCATGACTGATAAGGAAATTGCAGACAAGGTTTACATCGAGCCAATCACACTTGAGTTTGTGACTCGTATTCTCCGTAAGGAACGTCCAGATGCCTTGCTTCCAACTCTTGGAGGTCAAACAGGGCTTAACATGGCTATGGAGTTGTCTAAAAATGGTATCCTAGATGAACTTGGTGTCGAACTTCTAGGGACTAAATTGTCTGCCATTGACCAAGCTGAAGACCGTGATCTCTTTAAACAATTGATGGAAGAGCTGAAACAACCGATTCCAGAATCAGAAATTGTAAATACAGTTGAAGAAGCTGTTGCCTTTGCTGCGACGATTGGATACCCAGTTATCGTCCGTCCTGCCTTTACTCTAGGTGGTACTGGTGGTGGTATGTGTGCCAACGAAGCAGAATTGCGAGAGATTGCTGAAAATGGTTTGAAGTTGTCACCTGTTACCCAGTGTTTGATTGAACGTTCCATTGCTGGTTTCAAGGAAATTGAGTATGAAGTCATGCGTGACTCAGCTGACAATGCCCTTGTTGTATGTAACATGGAAAACTTTGACCCAGTTGGGATTCACACAGGGGATTCCATCGTATTTGCTCCAGCGCAAACCATGTCAGACTATGAAAACCAAATGCTTCGTGATGCTAGCTTGAGCATTATCCGCGCTCTCAAGATTGAAGGTGGATGTAACGTTCAGTTGGCTCTTGATCCGCACAGCTTTAAGTACTATGTCATCGAAGTAAATCCTCGTGTATCTCGTTCTTCTGCCCTTGCTTCTAAGGCGACAGGTTACCCAATCGCTAAATTGGCTGCTAAGATTGCAGTAGGATTGACCTTAGATGAGGTCATCAATCCAGTTACAGGTTCAACTTATGCTATGTTTGAACCAGCCCTTGACTACGTTGTTGCTAAGATTCCGCGTTTCCCATTTGACAAGTTCGAAAAAGGTGAACGCCGTCTTGGAACTCAGATGAAGGCGACTGGAGAAGTCATGGCCATCGGTCGTAACATTGAGGAATCTCTCCTTAAAGCTTGTCGCTCGCTTGAAATTGGAGTTCACCACAATGAAATGCCTGAACTTGCAGAAGTTTCAGATGATGCCTTGATTGAAAAAGTTGTCAAAGCACAGGATGACCGTCTTTTCTACGTATCTGAAGCCATTCGTCGTGGTTATACACCAGAAGAGATTGCAGATTTGACTAAGATTGATATTTTCTATCTTGATAAACTCTTGCATATCTTTGAAATTGAGCAAGAATTGGGCGCACATCCACAAGATGTAGCAGTCCTAAAAACGGCAAAACTCAATGGTTTCTCAGATCGTAAGATTGCTGAACTCTGGAATACTACAGCTGACCAAGTTCGCCAACTACGTTTGGAAAACAAGATTGTCCCAGTTTACAAGATGGTTGATACTTGTGCGGCAGAATTTGAGTCAGAAACTCCATACTTCTATTCAACTTATGGTTGGGAAAACGAATCCATCAAGTCTGAAAAGGAATCTGTACTGGTCCTAGGTTCTGGTCCAATCCGTATCGGTCAAGGGGTTGAGTTTGACTACGCGACTGTTCACTCAGTTAAGGCTATCCAGGCAGCTGGCTATGAAGCTATCATCATGAACTCAAACCCAGAGACAGTTTCAACAGACTTCTCTGTATCAGACAAACTTTACTTTGAACCATTGACATTCGAAGATGTGATGAATGTTATCGACTTAGAACAACCAAAAGGTGTTATCGTTCAGTTCGGTGGTCAAACAGCTATCAACCTTGCTGAACCACTAGCAAAAGCTGGTGTAACTATCCTTGGTACTCAAGTTGCTGATCTAGACCGTGCCGAAGACCGTGACCTCTTTGAGCAAGCTCTCAAAGACTTGGATATTCCACAGCCACCTGGCCAGACTGCAACAAACGAAGAAGAAGCAGTGCTTGCAGCTCGCAAGATTGGTTTCCCAGTCCTCGTTCGCCCTTCATATGTCTTGGGTGGACGTGCTATGGAAATCGTTGAGAATGAAGACGATCTTCGTTCTTACATGCGTACTGCGGTTAAGGCAAGTCCAGACCATCCAGTTCTTGTCGACTCTTATATCGTTGGACAAGAATGTGAAGTAGACGCCATCTCAGACGGACAAAATGTCCTCATCCCTGGTATTATGGAGCATATCGAACGTGCTGGTGTCCACTCAGGTGACTCCATGGCTGTTTACCCTCCACAAACCTTGTCTCAAAAGGTACAAGAAACCATTGCGGACTACACAAAACGCTTAGCTATTGGTCTTAACTGCCTTGGAATGATGAATATTCAGTTTGTTATCAAGGATGAGAAAGTATACGTCATTGAAGTAAACCCTCGTGCTAGCCGTACCGTACCGTTCCTTTCAAAAGTAACCAATATCCCTATGGCACAGGTAGCGACTAAGTTGATTCTTGGTCAAAGTCTCGAAGAACTTGGTTACCAAGATGGACTTTACCCAGAAAGTACTCGCGTCCATATCAAGGCACCAGTCTTCTCCTTTACCAAACTAGCTAAGGTAGACAGCCTTCTTGGTCCTGAAATGAAGTCAACAGGGGAAGTTATGGGGTCTGATACCACTCTTGAAAAAGCCCTCTATAAAGCTTTTGAAGCTTCATACCTCCACTTACCAACCTTTGGGAATGTTGTCTTTACCATCGCAGACGATGCAAAAGAAGAAGCTTTAGATTTAGCGCGTCGTTTCCAAAATATTGGTTACGGAATCCTTGCAACTGCAGGAACAGCGGAGTTCTTTGCAAGTCATGGATTACAGACTCAACTTGTTGGTAAAATCGGTCATGATGAACACGATATCCCAAGCTACGTCCGCAAAGGAAAAATTCAAGCAATCATCAATACCGTCGGTACCAAACGGACAGCAGATGAGGACGGAGAACAAATTCGCCGTTCAGCTATTGAACATGGAGTTCCTCTCTTTACAGCTTTGGATACAGCGGATGCTATGTTAAAAGTATTAGAAAGCAGAAGCTTTGTTACAGAGGCTATCTGATAAAAAAGATTCTCGTAAGAGAATCTTTTTTTTGATGAAAACGTTGCTATCATTTTTCACAAATAATTAAATGCAAAATCTGGATCTAATTAAATATATAAAAATAGTATAATTTTAAATTAATTGATTTTAAAAAACTAGACATAACTCTGGATAATGCACATTTACATATAAGTATATATAACAAATCATAGGGTGTTAAAAAGACCTAAAATATAATAAAGTAAACGATTTCAGGAGCACATAATTATTTGAAGTTAGGTCAGACTTATGGTATGATAGAAGTGCTAAAACAGGAAAAATATTGTATTCTAGATTCAAATATGGTATAATTTTTCTGCTGATAGTAAAATAATATAAAAGGAGAACTTATCAAAATGATAAGAAAGGAACAACAACGTTTTTCTTTGAGGAAATATAAGGTAGGTGTTGCATCCGTATTTTTGGGAACAACTCTTAGTTTTATGTTATCAAACGGAGGTGCGGTAAAAGCTTCTGAACTTCCTACACAACCAAGTTCTGAAGAAAAAACAGAGTTGGTGAAAAAGGATAGTGTCAGCGAGGCTTCCTCTAAAAAGGAACAGAATATTGTAGAAAATGTTGCAACAACTGAGCTTGTTGAGACAAATAAGCTTGAAGAAGTAAAAGCAGCTTCTGAAGTTAAAACAGAAGAAGCTAAATCTGAACCAGTGTCTTCAGAAAAAGCAGAAGAAGTAAAACCTGCTTCAACTGAGACTGAGGTTGCTAATAAGGAAACTGCTAAGCCGGTTGAAAAAGCAGAAGAAGCAAAACCAGCAGCAACTGAAGTAAAACCAGCTACAGACGAATCAAACAAACCAAGAGTACGTAATCGTCGTGCTACAACGGAAGATGCAGTTACTGGAGATCACAACACTAAACCAGTAAGTGTTAGTACATATCTAAAAGATGGTGAAACAGTTGATCCAACTATACAAAATCCAAATGGAGCTACGGTTGGGTCTCAAACTGTACCAGCTGGATATGCAAGAAAAGAAGGTGATTACTATACATATAGTATCGTAGACCTTACTCGCTTCAACGAACGTTACAACACAAAATATTACTCTCGTGCTTATAAGAGATTTGATGATTCTACAGATACAGTTGTTGAATTGATTGATAAAACGACTGGTAATGTAGTAGAAACTAGAACGATTACTGCATCAAGTGGTATTCAAAAATTTACAACTACTGCGACTGCATCGAGGGGAGAGTTAACTTATCAAGTAGATTATGATAAAGGGACACCTGCTAGTAAAGCTGAACCAGCTCAACCATTCCTGCAATACGGTTATGAAGTTGGCGCAAGTATCCAAGCTTTAGTCGCTTCTGGTCACAACCTTACTCCAGATGAGCAAAAATTATACGATGCTGTATATGCTGCTCGTACATCAACAGACATTATTAACGTTGTAGAACCAGCTTATAATGGTCGTACAATTACGGATACTAATAGTAAGATCCCACGTTTTGTTAATAAAACAACTTACTATCGAGTAGTTGACAAAAACAATGCGACATTTAACGCCAATAAAACAGATAAAACTGTTCAAGACTACGTTCCAAATGGCAATGAAGAAGATTTGGCTAGATATACCACTAAAGCCATGGAAGGACAAAACTTCACAGCATCTGGTGAGCGTCAATTTGACGGCTACAAATTGTATCAAACGGCAGATCCAGATTCAACATCTGGTTATGTAAGCCGCCCTTATACTGTTGGTACCAAATTCATGGACGCTGAGCGTGCAGGAATTAAACGGATTAAAGAAATTGTAGACGAAGACGGATCAGTAGT
Source organism: Streptococcus sp. CF4-3 (assembly GCF_024295385.1). Classification (NCBI taxonomy): domain Bacteria; kingdom Bacillati; phylum Bacillota; class Bacilli; order Lactobacillales; family Streptococcaceae; genus Streptococcus; species Streptococcus sp. CF4-3. The sequence continues at coordinate 146,055 of NZ_JANCPN010000005.1, forward strand.
CGTTCGTGTTTATCTTCTAGATCCAAAACAACAAAGCAAACGTTCTGACGGTAGCTTGAGCACTGATGGCTACATGTTGCTAGCAGAAACGAAACCGATTAAACCTGGTGATTATAACAAACAAGAATTGAATGTTAAGAAATCACCTCTTAACACCATTCCTTTCACAGATAGTAAAGGTGTAAACTATGCAAATGGTAAGGAAATTCCATTTGACTTCCAAAAAGCTGCAGGATATACACCGTATAAGACTGTCTTTGTTCCATTCTTGGGAGATAACATTGGTCACCTTTCTCCTAATGAACAATTGGTTCGTGGAGTAAATGGTATCGGTACAAACGTTGACTTGCTCAACTCATTGACACCGTACAAACAACCTATTTACTATTACGTGAAACAAGAACCAGCTGAAGTAATTCCTGAAGTTGAAAAACAATTGGACGGACGTGTCTTGACAGACGGCGAGTTTACTTTCAAATTAACAGAAGAGAAAAGTACTCCTGATAAGCACGAAGAGACTGTTACCAACAAGGATGGAAAAGCTACATTCAGCAAACTTACCTTTAACAAAGCTGGTACTTATAAATACAAGATCACTGAACAAAAGGGTTCTGATATAGACGTTGATTACGACGCAATGACTGTTACCATGACCGTTACTGTAACTGAGAATTCTAAAGGTGACCTAGGAGCTACAGTTAAATACAGTGCTGAAGGTGGATTCAAATCAAGTGATGATGATAAAATCTTCAACAACTATGTTGTAGCACCAGTAAAAGTTAAATTTGACTTCACGAAAAAATTGGCTGGACGCGATCTTAAAGATGGAGAATTCAACTTCGTTCTTAAAAATTCTGATGGTCAAGAAGTTGAGACTGTAGCCAACAAAAAGGATGGAACTGTAACATTCACAGAAATAGCGTTTGACAACTCTAAAGTTGGCACACATACCTATACTGTAGAAGAAGTTGTACCTGCAGCTAAAGAAGCTGGAATGGTTTACGATTCTATGAAGGCTACGATTACTGTAGAAGTTTCTAAAAAAGGTCACACATTAACAACAGTAACTAACGTAGTTTCTGCTGGCGGTGTGGACGATAATGGAGCATCAACTGATGGTAGTGAAGATAAAGTATTCAACAACAAGATTACTCCTCCAGAAACGCCTGTATTCCAACCAGAAAAATTTGTACTTAACAAAGAAAAGTATGACATCACTGGTACTAAATTAGTCGATGATGACAACGAATTGACTAATGAGTATACAGAAACCAATGCTGATCCGTACGCTGATAAAACTACTAATAACGAAGCAGAAAACATCAATACTAAGACAGTTGAACGTGGCGATAAATTAGTTTACCAAGTATGGTTAGATACTAGAAACTTCTCAGATAAGAACAATATCCAATCTGTTGGTATTTCTGATACATATGATGCTGAAAAAGTAACAGTTAACGCTGCTGACATCAAAGCTTATGACAGTGTAACTGGCCAAGATGTAACTGATAAGTTTGACATTAAGGTTGAAAATGCTGTAATCACAGCAACTTCCAAGTCTTCTATGAACAAGTCTTTAGGTGATGCGGATAATACTCAAGTTATCGACACAACTAAATTCGAGTTTGGTCGCTACTATAAATTCGATATCCCAGCCACTGTTAAAGACACAGTTAAGGCAGGAGCTGATATTGAAAATAAAGCCAACCAAATCGTTCATGTTTACAACCCAGTAAGTAAATCTGTAGAAACACCTGAAAAACCAACTCAAAAACGTGTGAACAGTGTACCAATTACTGCAGAATTCAACTTCACAAAACGTTTGGAAGGTCGTGAGCTTAAAGCTGGCGAATTTACATTTGAGTTGAAAGACAGCGACAATGTTGTGATTGCGACTGCAACCAACGATGCAGGTGGTAAGATTAAATTCTCTCCAGTAGAGTACACAAATAAAGCTGGTGAAAAAGTCACTGCCCTTAAATACAAGAAGGGTCAAGAAGGTACTTATACTTACTCTGTAACAGAGGTGAAAGGTACAGACGCAACTGTCACTTACGATACTATGAAGGCAGAAGTAACTGTAACAGTATCACACGATGGAACAGCAAAAGCATTGATTGCTAACGTAACTGAACCAACTGACAAAGAGTTCAACAATACAGTAACTCCTCCAACAGAACCTAAGTTCCAACCAGAGAAGTATGTATTGAATGAAGCAAAATACTCAATCACTGATAACAAACTTCTTGATGATGATTCTGAGTTGACTGATAAATATGGTGAAACAAATACTGATCCATATGTTGATGGAACTTCAAACAACGAAGCAGCAAACATCAATACCAAGACTGTTAACCGCGGAGATAAGATCTACTATCAAGTATGGTTGGATACAACTAAATTCTCAGCAACTAACAAAGAAAACGTTCAATCAGTAGGAATCACTGATGACTTCGATGAAACGAAGGTTGATGTCGTTGCTTCTAAAATTAAAGCTTACGATTCAGTAACTGGTGACGATGTAACAAACAAATTCGACATCAAGGTTGAAAATGGTGTGATGACTGCAACTCTTAAAGCTGGCTTCACGAAGTCATTGGGTGATGCAGAAAAAACTCAAATCATTGACACAACAAAATTTGCATTTGAACGTTACTACAAATTTGATATCCCAGCAACTGTTAAAGCAGACGTTGCAGGTGGAGTAGACATCGAAAATACTGCGGCTCAAGTAGTGAACTACTACAACCCATCTACGAAGAAAGTTGAAAAACCAAGCAAACCAACTGAAAAACGTGTAAACTCAGTACCAATCTCTATTGAATTCAACTTCACTAAACGTCTAGAAGGACGTGAATTGAAAGAGAACGAATTCAGCTTTGTATTGAAAGATTCAAATGGTAAAGAAGTTGAAACTGTAACCAACGACAAAGATGGTAATGTGAAATTCTCAGCTCTTACATTCAAGAAGGGTCAAGAAGGCGTACACAACTACACTGTTGAAGAGGTTGCAGGTACAGATGCTACTGTGACATACGACACAATGAAAGCAACTGTAACCATCACAGTTAAACATGACGGGACAGCTAAAGCTTTAGTAGCTAAACTTGGCGATATCGCTGATAAAGAGTTTAACAACGTGGTAACACCACCAACTGAACCTAAGTTCCAACCAGAGAAATACGTTGTAACTGAAGAGAAATACTCAATTACTGACAACAAGCTTCTCGATGATGATTCTGAGTTGGCAGACAAGTACGGAGATACCAATAAAGATCCATACGCAGATAAGACTGACAACAACGAAGCAGAAAACTTGAATACTAAGACTGTGAAACCTGGTGCGAAATTGGTTTACCAAGTATGGCTTGATACAACTAAATTCGACGCTAACAACAAGGATAACATCCAATCAGTAAGTATTTCTGATGACTTCGATGAAACGAAGGTTAATGTAGACTCTTCAGCTATCAAGGCTTACGATTCAGTAACTGGTTCGGATGTGACTGACAAGTTCGACATCACAGTTGAAGCTGGTGTTATGACCGCAACGCTTAAAGCTGGCTTCACGAAGTCACTTGGAGACGCAGACAATACACAAATCATCGACACAACTAAATTCGAGTTTGGTCGCTACTATAAATTCGATATCCCAGCCACTGTTAAAACAGACGTTAAAGGTGGAGTAGACATCGAAAATACAGCAGCGCAAATTGTAAACTTCTACAACCCATCTACGAAGAAAGTTGAAAAACCAGAAAAACCAACTGAAAAACGTGTTGTTAATATCCCAGTAAAAGTTGAATTCAACTTCACTAAGAAATTGGAAGGTCGTGCGTTGAAAGCTGGAGAATTCAGCTTCGTATTGAAAGACAAAGATGGCAACGTAATTGAAACTGTAAGCAACGATGCAGAAGGTAAGATTAAGTTCTCAGCTCTTGAGTTCAAACGTGGTCAAGAAGGCACTCATATCTATCATGTAGAAGAAGTGAAAGGTACAGAGGCTGGAGTTGAGTATGACAATATGGTAGTGACTGTTGGAGTTACTGTAACTAAGGATGGTAAAGTGTTGACCCTTACTTCACAAATGCCTGAAGATACTGAGTTTAACAACAAGG
>NZ_JANCPN010000006.1:0-106163 GCF_024295385.1 Streptococcus sp. CF4-3
TGCGTTTGCGGAAAAAGATCCACCGGCTGGACTTTCTTCAATTCGTAGCCCAACTCTTGGTAGAGTTTGATATCACGCGCCATGGTGGCGACGTTACAGGAGATATAGGCGATGCGGTCAGCGCCTGTTTGGGCGCTTGCTTTGATAAAGCTATCGGTCAAGCCCTTGCGTGGTGGGTCGACTAGGATGGCGGTTGGTTGGATGCCTTCCTTAAGCCATTTTTTCATGGCATTTTCAGCTGTATCACAGACATAGTGGGCATTAGTGATGCCATTTATACTAGCATTTTTCTGGCTATTTTCAACTGCTTCGGGGATGACTTCGACACCATAAACTTCCTTAACATGCTTAGCAACAGATAAACCAATAGTTCCGATTCCTGAATAGGCATCGATCACCACATCATCTTCACTTAACTCCGTAAAATCAATGGCTGTCTGATAAAGCTTCTCTGCCATTTCTGTGTTGACCTGATAAAAGGCTGGTCCAGAAATTTGGAAGCTATTCCCCAACATTTGGTCCGTAATGTAATCTTGACCATAAAGCGTACGCCATTCTTTCCCAAAAATAGCATTGGTATTCTGGTCATTGATATTCTGCATAACAGACACAATCTCTGGGAACTGCTTGATGACTTGTTCAATCAACTGTTCAACTCGGAAAATTTTAGGACGAGTGGTCACCAAAATAACCATAATTTGACCTGAATGATGGCCACGACGTACAACAAGGTTTCGAATCAGACCAGACTGTTCCTTTTCATCATAGGGTTTTAAGTCATAGCGACGAAGCAAATCACGTAAAGCCACAATAACTTGGTCAATCACTGGATTCTGGATATAAAAATCTTCAAGAGGCATAAGATCATGAGAATTCTTACGGAAGAAACCAGTCTCCAGAACACCATTGACACGACGAACAGGAACCTGAGCCTTGTTCCGATATTTGATAGGATTTTCCATACCAAGAGTATCAGCAACCTCTATATCCGTCATTCCAGCAATCTTAAATAGGCTATCTTTTACTTGCTTGGTTTTAAACTTGAGTTGCTCTGGATAAGCTAGATGCCCCAAGTCGGCAATACCTGAACGCAGGTAAGCCAAATCTAAGTTTTGATTACGATGTGGAGATTGTGTAAGATATTCCTCGACTTTACCAAAGCCAATCTTCTTGTTGACTTTAAGGACTCGCATAAGGATTTTTTCAGTCGGAAGAGCATTCTCTACAAAAAAGACCAAGCCATCTACCTTGGCAACACCTGCTCCTTCATGAGTCAAATCGACAATCTCAACTTCTACAATATCATTTTTCTTTAACATATTCTTCACTTTCTATAAGCCGACAAAAAAGACGGCAACAATCCTGTTACCATCTATTATACCATGAATTGATCTAAGCACCAAAACTCTTGAAGAAATCAAGGATAGCTTGCCAAATTGAGCTAAGGATGTTTCCACCGTCTTGAATAGCTTTATTGGCATCAAAGTTTAGGTCGATATTGCTGAAACTATCACCTGCTTGTGCAACGATACTTTGTTTCAGATCTTTTAGCGTCTTAGTAAAGTCTTCGTTATTAAGAATATCGCTCTTTGAAAGATTAAAGGCAAAGTTGATGATGACATTGACTTGGTTGCCTGTAACAACTTGATCCAGTTTATAGTTCTTTAAAGTATCTTCGACAATCTTACGAACATCATCTTCTGTAAGCTCACCCTTAGACTCTTTAGCCTTAGCGACTGCAGCCTTTATATCAGCAAGGGCTACGTTCAGTTTATTGGCATCAAAGCCTGATTTGTCCTTGTTTTCATCATTAATATCAGACAAGGCCTTAAGCTCTTCCTGAGCCAAGTCTTTATTTTCTTGAGGTAATTTTACACCATTTGACTCAAGGGAATAGTAAATACCTGCTAGAGCACTTTCCCCAGTAACTGGGATTGGCGCTGCAACGGTAATACGTGCGTGCTCGACACCCAAGGTAACAGCCGCATTACGGTACATGTCTTGGGTCACTTTGGTGATATTTTCAGGTGTTTCAATCTTGACTTCAAGTGGAGATTTTTCACCTAGTTTTTGAATTTTTGCTGATGAATAAAGTTGAAGACTAGAGTCGTTGGCGACATTCATAATTTTTGAGTAGACATCTGGTGTCATAGTCTTCAAGTCTTTAGTATCTTTAGAGGCATCATAGCCTAGTCTTTTAAGTGTTTGATTTTTTTGATCTTCTGTTAGTGAAGAACCCAAGACATACTCAGGTTGAACATAGGTTTCATCAATGACTTTTTGAACATCAGTAGCTGCCTGGGCGCTTTGCAGTGTTGCAACTGCTAAAAGTACTGCAGCGCTAGTCAGAAAGACTTTCTTTCGCATGAGACGTTCCTCCTTTTCTCCTCTAGCATATTAAAGTATCCTTAAAGAAAACTTATAAAAGCACCTAGAATTTCTAGATGCTTAAAATAGATTAAAAATTTTCATGATATAGAGATTTACTTGAACCTGTCTTGAGTAATAATAGTTTCCCCCATCGACATAAAGTTCTCCACCTTGAAAAATGGAAATAGGATTGATGTAGCGATAGGTTTTTCCTGTTGTATTCCCTAATGTCGGCGCAACTGTATCTCTAGAATATTGTTTAGCTAGAGCAATCGTATTCTTTTTCCCATTTTGGGCGATAAAATCAATATAAGCAGGCCCAAAGTTATAAGCTTGAATGGCTGTCCAGACATCCACTCCTTTTTCTTGAGCTAGATAGAGATTATCTGTCAAAGTTTGAACACCTTGACGAATACTACTAGCGTTATCGTTAATGGTATCAGTAGAACCGCTAGCAGACTCACTAGACTGCATCACGTCTCCTTCTTTACCTTTGGTTTCTGTATAGATCATGGCGAGCACAAGCTCTTCGTTTGCTGGAGTATCTCTTTCACTCAAGATTTCACGTACCATGGGTTGGTAGGTCATAACTTGTTTGACATCCTGACGAATGAGATAGGCTTTGTATCCAGCGAAAAGGAAGACTGCTAGCACCAGCACTCTTCGTATAAGTTTAAACATTATTTATTTTGAATATCCTCGATGTTTTTGATTAAGATAGAATAGGTTCCATTATCGTTTTGGATGAACTCAACGGATTCTGCATCTTGATAGACATTGTTTGGTACGATTAGTTCAATTCCGTTTGACAAGGAGAGTTTCTGATTTTCAAATCTCTTCAACTGACGACTGGCATCAATCTCATCAAACTGAACTGGCTCAGGTACTGCTTCTTTGACTCTGTCAATAAAGCTTAAACGGGCAGTAAGATTGTTGTCAAAGAGATCATTAGCTAATTTTTCTGGAGAGAGTTCATTGTTTTCTTCGATATTATTGAAGATTGCTGATTTAACCTTGGATTGAAATTGAAAATCATCCGCGTTAAAGGTTTCGGCAATTTTTTGAGCCGTTTTTTCAAGTTCCTTGATAGATTTCTTAGGTGAAATCTTTGGTTGAGCTTGAATAAGATTCTCAGAAAAATAGTTTAAAAAAGCTCCATTGTGCTTGATGCGTTTTTCAATCAAATGATACTTGCGGCTTTGAAGATTAACCACAAGGGCTTCATCAGCTCCAGTACCAAAACCTGGTAGATTATTCTGAGTCAGTTTGATTGGATTATCAACCTCACCACCTAGGTGTGTCAAGGTTTCTCGCAATGCAATTCGAAGGAAGGCAAAGTGTTCCACTCCTTCTTTTGAAAACTGTACAAAGACCAAATCGTTTGTCTTTTGATTTTCAGATACAGAGAATTCCTCTTTCCAGAGATTAGCAATCGACACAGATGTTTCCATTAGATCTTCTGTGATGTTGTTAAAAAAAGGGTTATCCTCTTCAAAAATACCAGTTTTAGCATCATCAGAATACACACGCTCCACTTTTTTACGCAAGTATTCCTCTATTTTGGGAGTGATATTGAGAAACTTATCCGCTAGTAACAACTCTGTGTCATCAGGGCTGAACTGATGGATGATGGCTTTCTTGATATAAATATCCATAAAATATTAGTCCTCGTATAATGGGAAGGCATCTGTCAAGGATTTGACTGCACTTCTCACTTCTTCTAAGACAGCTTCGTTTTCTGCATTCTTAAGGGCTTTAATAATAAGTTCAGCAACTTGACGGCTTTCTTTTTCACCAAAACCACGAGCAGTAATTGCTGCCGCTCCGATACGAATACCACTAGTCTTAAATGGTGACAAGGTTTCATAAGGGATAGAGTTCTTATTTAGGGTAATATTAACTTCATCCAGCAAGTTTTGAGCTACTTTTCCACTTTCTACAACCTTAGTGACATCCACTAGGAAAAGGTGGTTTTCAGTGCCACCAGAGATAATACGGAAATCAGGATCTTTCAGGAATACTTCAGCCATAGCCTTACTGTTCTTGATGACATTAGCAGCATATTCCTTGAAGGCTGGATCCAAGACTTCTTTGAAGGCAACAGCCTTAGCAGCAACAACATGCTCTAAAGGACCACCTTGGATACCCGGGAAAATAGCTGAATTAATTTTCTTAGCAAGCTCTTCGTCGTTAGTCAAAATCAAACCACCACGCGGACCACGAAGGGTTTTGTGGGTCGTTGTTGTAGTGATATGGGCGTATGGTACTGGACTTGGATGAAGACCAGCAGCAACCAAACCAGCAATGTGAGCCATATCGACCATAAGCTTAGCACCGACTGCATCTGCGATTTCACGGAATTTAGAAAAATCAATAATGTGAGAATAGGCTGAAGCACCAGCAACAATTAGTTTTGGTTTTACTTCTTGGGCTTGTTTCAAGATGGCATCGAAGTCCAAGAGTTCTGTTTCAGGATCGACACTGTATGAAACAAAGTTGTAGGTTTGACCTGAGAAGCTGACAGGAGCTCCGTGAGTCAAGTGCCCACCCGCAGCCAAATCCATTCCCATAACTGTATCACCTGGCTCAATCAAAGCCATGTATGCTGCACAGTTGGCTTGACTTCCTGAGTGGGGTTGTACATTAGCAAACTTTGCTCCAAAAATCTCCTTCGCACGTTCGATAGCTAGAGTTTCGATAATATCTACTACATCAGTTCCACCGTAATAACGACGTCCTGGATAACCTTCGGCGTATTTATTAGTTAAGATAGACCCTTGAGCAGCCATAACAGCCTGAGAGACTACGTTCTCTGAAGCGATTAATTCAATATTATTTTGTTGGCGTTCCTCTTCTTTGGCAATGGCATTCCAAAGATCCGAGTCATAGGCTTTAAAATCATCTTTGTCAAAAATCATAGGTCTTCTCCTTTTATTAATTTAATGAATCGTTTCTGCATTTTATCGCAGGTATAACCAACTCTTTCATAAAATGCATGCGCACCTGTACGATGGTCTGCAGAATTTAAGCGAATAAAGTTATAGCCACGTTTTTCTGCTTCCTGTTCTAATCCTTCAAGCAATGTTTTACCGATTCCTTTACCTTGTGTTTGAGGTAAAACAGCTAAAGCCAGGATATTAAAACCTGGTTTTGAATAAAGGGATTCATAAACCTCAGCATGAACATAACCAAGTAAATCATGGCTAATTGAATCCTCAAAACCAAGTAGGAAGTGATGGGAGTCTTGTGTCAACTTAGCTAGTTGACCAGCCGTTTCCTCTGGACTAAAAGCATAACCTAGCGCTTCTTTGTTAATGACACAAATTGTTTCGACATCTGTCGCTTTTAATTCACGTAGCATATCATACCTCCTCAAAAGGAATTTCAGGTATCTTGGCAAGGATATCTTCTCGAGTTATCGAACCTTGGCGTAGAATCTTCACCTTGCTGCAAGATAAGTCTATAATAGTCGAATCTTGACCAGTTAAAAAAGCATCGTCTTCCAAACCTAGAACATTTTGGTTAAAATCCTGCAGAATTTCCTTATAGGTCACACCGCTATCCTGTCCTGAAATGTTAGCAGACGGGCCGATTAAGGGACCAAACTCACGAATCAATTCTAGAGTGACGGGATGACTGGGCATGCGAAATCCAACAGTCGTCAAGTCTGAATTGACCCAGTAAGGGACCTTGTCATTAGCTTCTAGGATAATGGTTAAAGGCCCTGGCAAAAAACTTTTAACAAGTTGTTGTAAACAAGGTGGCTGATTCTTGGAAAAGTTCAAGATATCGTCTAAACTAGCAACATTGAGATTGAGAGCCTTATCTCTAGGGCGACGTTTGAGCCGATAAACATGGTCAACAGCCTTCTCATCCAAAGCTTTCGCAAAAAGGCCATAAACTGTCTCAGTTGGCAAAACTACTGCTCCACCCTTTTCCAACTCTTGCTTAATTTTCTCCATCATCAATGACAACCATCCTATCTTGGCCAAATTGGTCTTTGAGCGTTCGAACTCGTTTCTCAGGAAGATTTTCCATAAAGAGAGCGGGTACACTTTGACCTTGTTTGTAGCCAATTTCAAGATAAATCTTACCACCATCAGTTAGATGGTCCTTTGATTCTTCCGCGATTCTGCGATAAATCGCTAGACCTTCCTCGTCTGCAAAAAGGGCTAAATGCGGCTCTGAATGCAGAACATTCAAACCAACTTCTTCCTCATCTGCTCGAGAAATGTATGGTGGATTGGATACAATTATATCATATTTTGAACAAATTTCGGAGAAACAGTCAGATTTGATAAATGTGATCTCTAAATCTAAACGCTCTGCATTCTCCGATGCTAGGTCTAATGCAACTTGTGAAATATCAGCAGCTGTGACTGACCAATCTGCTCTATTTTTAGCTAAAGCAAGGGCAATGGCTCCGCTTCCTGTTCCGATATCCAGAACTCTGAGATTGTCCTTTAGATTCTCGGCTAGGATGAGCTCTACCAACTCTTCTGTCTCTGGGCGAGGAATCAAGACCCGCTCATCAACCTTTAACTGCATCCCAAAAAATTCTGCATGACCGATAATGTACTGGGCAGGAATATGTGCTGCTAATTTCTTGAAAATTTCTTCCACAAATTGCTTCTCTTCCTCTGTTACTTCTTGCTGGAGGGCAAAGACGAAGTCTGTAAAAGATAGATTTTTTAGGCTACGATAGACAAAGGAGAGGCTTTCTGCTTCCTCTCCTTGTACTATTAACTTTTCCTCAAAATCTTTAAAAATTTGAGCTAATTTCATTATTTGTTTAATTCTTCCAATTTTTGTGTTTGGTCATAAAGAACCAAGGCATCTACAACTTCATCCAATTTACCAGCTAGAATTGTATCAAGTTTTTGTAGAGTCAAGCCGATACGGTGGTCTGTGACACGGTTTTGTGGGAAGTTATAAGTACGAATACGCTCTGAACGGTCACCAGTACCGATAGTAGACTTACGTTCAGCATCTTGTTCATCTTGGGCAATCTGTGCAAAGTGGTCAGCAACACGCGCACGAATGATTTTCATGGCCTTCTCACGGTTTTTCTGCTGGGTACGTTCTTCCTGCATCTCCACCTTGATATTGGTTGGCAAGTGAACAATACGAACGGCAGTTGCAACTTTGTTGACGTTCTGTCCACCAGCACCAGATGCGTGGTAGATGTCCACACGAAGATCTTTTGGATCAATATCGTACTCTACTTCTTCTACCTCAGGCATGATAAGGACAGTTGCCGTAGAAGTATGAACACGACCTTGGCTTTCTGTCACAGGGACACGTTGCACACGGTGGGCACCTGATTCATACTTGAGTTTAGAGTAAACTGACTGACCAGAAACCATGGCAACCACTTCTTTGAAACCGCCGACACCGTTCATAGATGCCTCCATAACTTCAAAGCGCCAGCCTTGGGCTTCAGCATATTTTTGGTACATTGTTAGAAGGTCTCCAGCAAAAAGTGCTGCCTCATCTCCACCAGCAGCTCCACGGATTTCAAGGATGATGTTCTTGTCATCGTTTGGATCTTTTGGAAGAAGCAAGATTTTCAATTTTTCTTCGTACTCTTCTTTTTCTGCCTTAGCATCCTTGAGTTCTTGCTTGGCCATTTCTTCCAAGTCGGCATCTCCGCCAGACTCTTTAATCATTTCTTCAGCATCAACGATGTTTTGGAGGACTTGTTTGTATTCACGGTAGGCGGTTACGGTATCACGAGTTGAAGCTTCCTCTTTTGAAAGCTCCATGAAACGCTTGGTATCAGAGACCACATCAGGGTCGCTCAGCAATTCTCCTAATTCTTCATAACGGTCTTCTACAGCTTGTAGTTGATCATAGATATTCATTCTTATTGATTCTCCTTATTGATTTCAGGGGCAAAATAATGTTTACGGCAAACCGAGATATAGGTTTCATTCCCACCTATCTGGATTTGTTCACCATCATAAACAGGCAGTCCGTCCTGCGTACGCAACACCATGGTCGCTTTTTTCTTACAATACTGACAAATGGTTTTGATCTCATCAATTTTATCTGCTAATAATAATAGATGTTTAGATCCTTCGAACAGCTCATTGCGAAAGTCATTCTTCAAACCAAAGGCCATAACAGGTATGTCTAACTCATCGACAACACGCGCTAGGTCGTAAACATGATGACGTTTCAAAAACTGGGCTTCATCGACCAAAACACAGTAGGGCTTTTCAGGTAAATCTCGAATAAACCCAAAAATATCCGTAGTATCATCGATAGCAACTGCTGGTCGCTTCATGCCAATCCGACTCGACACATAGCCTATACCGTCTCTTGTATCCAGAGCCGAAGTCATGATAACAACTCCCTTTCCTTGCTCCTCATAGTTATAGGCTACCTTGAGAATCTCGATGGTCTTTCCTGAATTCATGGTCCCATAACGATAATACAACTGTGCCATGTTTCTATTTCACGTCCATTTCTAATTTTCTGCTACATTCTAGTATATCATATTTTCCAAAAGCTTTAAACGGCAAAATGTGGTAAAATAGAAGAAATCAAAAACTAGTGGAGGAAGCTATTATGCCATTTGTACGCATCGATTTATTTGAAGGACGCACGCTCGAGCAAAAGAAAGCCTTAGCTAAGGAAGTAACTGAAGCTGTGGTTCGTAACACTGGTGCACCTCAATCTGCTGTTCATGTCATCATCAACGATATGCCTGAAGGAACTTACTTCCCGCAAGGGGAAATGCGCACTAAGTAAAGCTTAAGCAATCTGCTTAGGCTTTTCTTTATAAGTGGCATTCGTTGAATAAAAAACTTTATTTTGTTACAATTTTAAGAGATATTTGTATATAAATTGTTAAAAGGAAATGAAATGATTACACGTGAATTTGATACCATTGCAGCAATCTCGACACCGCTTGGTGAAGGGGCGATTGGGATTGTTCGCCTAAGCGGAACGGATAGCTTTGCCATTGCACAAAAAATTTTTAAAGGCAAAGACTTGAGCAAAGTTGCTAGCCACACACTGAACTACGGCCACATTATTGACCCTTTGACTGGTAAGGTTATGGACGAGGTCATGGTTGGGGCTATGAAGTCTCCGAAGACCTTTACTCGCGAGGATATTATCGAGATCAACACCCACGGAGGGATTGCCGTGACCAATGAAATCCTGCAATTGGCTATCCGTGAAGGGGCTCGCATGGCAGAACCTGGAGAATTTACCAAGCGTGCCTTCCTCAATGGTCGTGTAGACTTGACTCAGGCTGAGGCAGTGATGGATATCATCCGTGCTAAGACTGACAAGGCTATGAATATAGCAGTCAAACAACTTGATGGATCCCTATCTGACCTCATTAACAATACTCGTCAGGAAATTCTCAATACCTTGGCTCAGGTTGAGGTGAATATCGATTACCCTGAGTATGACGATGTGGAAGAAGCCACTACTGCTGTTGTCCGCGAAAAAACTATGGAGTTTGAACAACTCTTGACCAATCTCCTAAAAACTGCACGCCGAGGTAAAATCCTCCGCGAAGGAATTGCAACAGCCATCATTGGTCGTCCCAACGTTGGGAAGTCAAGTCTACTTAATAACCTCCTGCGCGAAGATAAAGCCATTGTAACGGATATTGCAGGGACTACTCGAGACGTCATCGAAGAATACGTCAATATCAACGGTGTTCCACTGAAGTTGATTGATACTGCAGGTATTCGTGAAACGGATGATGTCGTGGAACAGATCGGGGTTGAACGCTCCAAAAAAGCCCTCAAGGAAGCTGACTTGGTACTACTAGTCCTAAACGCTAGCGAACCTCTAACTGCCCAAGACCGACAACTTCTTGAAATTAGTCAAGATACTAATCGAATCATTCTTCTCAACAAGACTGACCTGCCAGAAGCGATTGAAACTTCTGAACTTCCAGATGATATCATTCGTATTTCAGTCCTCAAAAATCAAAACATTGATAAGATTGAAGAACGCATCAATAACCTCTTCTTTGAAAATGCTGGCTTGGTCGAACAAGATGCTACCTATCTATCCAACGCCCGTCATATTTCATTAATTGAAAAGGCAGTTGAAAGCCTACAAGCTGTTAACGAAGGCCTCGAACTAGGAATGCCTGTTGATTTGCTTCAAGTTGATTTAACACGTACCTGGGAAATTCTTGGCGAGATAACTGGTGATGCTGCGCCAGATGAGCTGATTACCCAGTTGTTTAGCCAATTTTGTCTGGGTAAATAACATAAAAACTAGGTCAAAAAAATACTAGTCACCTAAAAAGAGGTTGGGACAAAAAGATCCCGACCTCATTTTTTATTATCAATCATAATTTGACGCGGTAGCTGATTGAACTTTTTGTTCGTCTTTTAGACTCCAAAAAGCTCCTAAACATCCTCGCGGGGCTGAGACTACGAAATCAAGACTTTGTCTATTAATTTCTGTCCCACCGCCTTTTCTTTCACGTTCTAAGTTATATCCTGCCTTAGCAAATATTTGAAACAAAATTTACCAGTTCTTTTCTATTTTCACTTAGTCTTTAGGTAATTTGCCAGCTTTTTCAAGCATTTTTTTGATTAAATAAGGCATCTTGACATTTTCACGACCTTTTTTCTCAATTAATTTTTTAACAAATTCTGGCATTTGTAAGTCTTGTGATTCATCTAAAATATTCTTAGTTTCATCCGAAGGGACTAATTCATCAAAGGTTTCTTCTTCTGGGAGGAATTCTCTAAATTCTTTATGTTCATTAGCTCGGATAATATTGACCAAGGCATCAATAAATCGAGAATCTGTATTTGGCATTGGTGGACGATGGTAGTTCACCTCTAATTCCTGACACAAGTCAAGACATTCCACATCGTTGTCAAACAAGACTTCAATATGCTCACTGATAAAACTAATAGGCACAAAAATATAATGCTCTGGATGTTCTTCCTGTTCTCTAAGATACTCTAAGACATCTGGTTTAATCCAAGGAATACCAATATCACTTTCGCTCTGCCAGGTGTTGGTATATTGCTCTGGATTTAAGCCTAATTTCTCTGCAATTAACTTGCTATTTTCGAAAATCTGGTCGATATAGGGATCGCCAAAATCCAAGGCAAAAATGGGCACACTGTGGGCAGAAAAGATGACTTTAAAGCTATCCTGTTTCACCTTTTCTTTTAAAATTTTAGCAATTTCAGCTGTCCAATAGTTTAATAGTGCTTCTTCTTGATACCAGTCCTTAATAACTAAAAACTGAATTTGTTTGCTTTCCAGAAACTTTTCGTACCCCATGACAGAGTAAAAGGAATAGTGTGGCTCCAAAATCAAGCAAATACACTTTTCAATTCCATCTGCTTCCATTTGACGAATTACATCTGGAATAAAAGGGGTTGAAAATTTATTGGCAAAATAGACACTATATTCATTTCCTAACCTAGCTTCTACCAAGGCAACTTCTTCACGGGTAATTTTTTGAAGTGGAGTTCCTCCAATTCGAACATAATTATCATAAAGGGTTTGAATCTCGTGGTCTTGTGGTCGAACTCCTCGACGAATGTTGGTAAAAAAGTCGGCTACTCCCTCAAAGGTAATCTCTTCTGGTGAACCAAATGTCATCATTAAAATTGCTTTTTTCATCTCTGTATCCTTGTGATGTTTTTATCTTTTTTATTGTATCACTAAACAACTCATAAGTAAACGCTAACATAAGGCTATTATCAACTTTCCGAATTTTGTTTTTATCATCTTTCTATGATACAATGGTTTAAAAAGAAATGAATAAGGAGTTTTTATGAAATACCCTACACTACTAGAGCGTTTTTTAACGTATGTCAAAGTTAACACACGTTCTGATGAGCAGTCAACTACAACACCAAGCACTCAAAGCCAAGTAGACTTTGCGACCAATGTTCTCATCCCAGAAATGAAACGTGTCGGTTTGCAAAATGTCTATTATTTGCCAAATGGTTTTGCTATCGGTACTCTTCCAGCTAACGATCCTAGTTTTTCTCGTAAGATTGGTTTTATCTCCCACATGGATACTGCAGATTTTAATGCGGAAGGTGTGAACCCGCAAGTTATTGAAAACTACAATGGCGGAGTTATCGAGCTTGGTAATTCTGGTTTCAAGCTTGATCCGGCAGATTTCAAGAGTCTTGAAAAGTACTCTGGACAAACTTTGATTACGACTGATGGGACTACCCTTCTCGGTGCTGACGATAAATCAGGTATCGCAGAAATCATGACAGCTATCGAATACTTAACTGCTCATCCTGAGATTAAACACTGTGAAATCCGTGTCGGCTTTGGACCTGATGAAGAAATTGGGGTCGGCGCCAACAAATTTGATGCAGAAGATTTCGATGTCGACTTTGCTTATACAGTTGACGGCGGTCCTCTTGGTGAACTTCAGTACGAAACCTTCTCTGCTGCAGGTGCTGAACTCCATTTCCAAGGTCGCAATGTTCACCCAGGTACAGCTAAGGGACAAATGGTTAACGCCCTTCAGTTAGCCATTGATTTCCACAATCAACTTCCTGCTGGTGACCGACCTGAACTGACTGAGGGTTACCAAGGCTTCTACCATCTCATGGATGTGACAGGTACGGTCGAGGAAGCGCGTGCTAGCTACATCATTCGTGACTTTGAAAAAGAAACTTTCGAAGCGCGTAAGGAAGCTATGCGAGCTATTGCTGATAAGATGAACCAAGAACTGGGTAGCAATCGTGTTACTTTAACATTAACTGACCAGTACTACAACATGAAGGAAGTTATCGAAAAGGATATGACACCAGTAACCATTGCGAAAGCGGTTATGGAGGGCCTTGGTATCACACCTATCATCGAACCAATCCGTGGTGGAACAGATGGTTCTAAGATTTCCTTTATGGGAATTCCGACGCCAAATATTTTCGCTGGTGGCGAAAATATGCACGGCCGTTTTGAATACGTTAGCCTTCAAACCATGGAACGTGCAGTTGATACTATCATTGGTATCGTATCCTACAAAGACTAAAAAAGAAGTAGCTAGGCTACTTCTTTTTTAGTTTACTACTTTCTCACTTGTTTTTGGAGATGTAGCTTCAGGAGTTAAGTTTGACTCAGTTTGTTTATCATTTGATTCTTTATTGGCTGTTTCAGTACTAGCTTCAGCTGGCTTCCCTTTTGATTGGAACTCTTGATTTAACAAAACGATTTCTTGAGCGACCGTCAGCAAAGCTTGCTTGTCTTTACTTGCCGCTGCTAGTTTATCAAACAAGGCATCGACTTTTTCAAAGTCAGCATCTGAACCATTATTCAATTCCAAATAAGTATGAAGGGCAATGACTCCGTTGTATAGTTGTTGATAGAGAGCCACGACCTCTGGATCTTGTTTGGCATTTTCACGTTCATTCTGAATAGTCTGTGAAATGCGTTTCAGAAGATCTTGGACTTGTGTATTTAATTCATCAAGGTCTGCGTCTTCTTTCTCCAAAGCAACCTTCAGATTTTTCACTTCGTCAGAGAGTGAAGCTTTAACCCCCTCCTCATTGACTTGATTCACTAATTCTTCAGCTTTTGTTAGTAACTCTTCTACTTGCCCTTTTAAGACATGATTACTTTGTTCCTCAGGTTTGATATCGTCATACAAACCTTTCAAGAACTCATAAACAGCAGTTTTAGCACTATGACCATCAACTTTTTCTGTATCTAAGATTGTTTCAGAAGTCTTGCTTGCAACCGGCTCATTTTTCAGTGCTTCTTCAACTTCCAGTTTTGTTTGGTAGATTTCTGGGAAGAGTTTGTTCAAGTCGGTTGCCTTAAGGAAGGATTGGGACTGATAAAGTGTCCAAGTTAAGTTGGCAACTTTACTGCGGAGATTGTCATTTAAGCGTCCATCAGATAGATGTTGGTAGAAATACTTGATGTATTCGACTGTTGTAACACCCGTACGGTCATTAAAGTCTTGCAGAGCTTGTAACTTAGCTTCAACTGCATCTAAACCAGCTTCATCTTGCGCCAGTTTATTTTCTTGGAGCTGAGTCAAGAGATCCTTTTTAGGAAGTCCATAAGCATCTGTATCCAAGGTACTAATCTTATCTACTAAAGCTTGATATTTCTTGTCTAAAGGACTGATTTCTGTTGGTTTGACACTAGAGTCAATATGGATATACTGTTTGTCAAACAAATCCAAAGCAGCCAAATATCCTGCAGTTGAATTGGTTGATAGCTTCTTCATATTTTCAGAGAATTGCCCCAAAGCGAGTTCAATCTGTCTTTGCAGACTTGGCTTATCTTTATAAAGTTCACGACTTTCTGCGAGAAGTTGATCAACCTTATACTGTACTGCTTTTTCATCAAAAGCACCAGGTTGGTAAGCTGACTGTAATGCAGGAATTTTGTTTTTCAAAGCGACTTCATAACCTTTAGTTTGAACTTTGATGTAGTGGTTATGGTCTCCATGAGGAATGACGAAACTACCATTTTCAACTTGCAAACTATAAGGAGAGACTC
Organism: Streptococcus sp. CF4-3; assembly: GCF_024295385.1. Lineage (NCBI taxonomy): Bacteria > Bacillati > Bacillota > Bacilli > Lactobacillales > Streptococcaceae > Streptococcus > Streptococcus sp. CF4-3. The sequence goes on from NZ_JANCPN010000006.1 coordinate 14,854, forward strand.
CATCGCGAAGAGCGGTTGTGTAGAGTTCATTTAGGAAATCAAGCTCCGCATCACCAGTCTGAAGTGGAATACGAACGTGTTCCTTACGAACAGCGTAAGGGTGAATGTGAGTTGGGTCATAAGCCTGGTCTGGATTACCAAATACAAAGAATCCATTTGAAATTCTGATAGCCTCAAGTGGAACACCATAAGTTTTTGAGATGTAAGCTATCTTTTCTTCATCACTGGCGTCTCTTGAAAAAGCATCTACATCTTTTGCAAGTGGTTTAACAGGTTCTGTCTGCTGATGGCTATGAAGATGGTCTTGTGCAGCTTTAATCTGCTCCGCTGATAAATCTTTCTTAAAGAAATAATGGGCATGGTCTCCATGTGAAACGACAAAACCTTGGTCGTCCTCACTAATCACTCGATCTGCTGCAAATCCATGATCGTGCTCTTCCTCATGATGGTGTTCTTCTGGTTTACTACTGTGGTTATCTGGGCTAGTTTCTGATTGTTTATTTCCGTACAAGTGATCCTGCGCGGCCTTGATTTGATCAGGGGATAAATCTTTTTTAAAGAAGTAATGATTGTGATCTCCATGAGAAACGACAAATCCTTTATCATCTTCACTTATCACTCGATCTGCTGCAAAGCCATGATCGTGTTCTTCCTCATGATGGTTTCCATGGTTATCATGATGGTGTTCTTCTGGTTTATGACTGCTATGATTATCTGGGATAGTTTCTGAATGTTTATTGCCGTACAAGTGATCTTGTGCGGCCTTAATTTGATCAGGTGATAAATCTTTTTTAAAGAAGTAATGATTGTGATCGCCATGGCTCATAACAAAACCTTCTGAATCTTCACTTATAATTCTATTTGAATCAAAACCATGATCGTGTTCCTCTTCTTCATGGTGAACATGTGGTAACGGATTATTTGGTGTGGAATTAGAAGGACTTTCTAAGCTTGGAGTGTTAGATTGTGCTTGATGATTGTTAAGAGATGATTTAGGGATATAGTGATAGTGGTCCCCATGTCGTACGATATAAGCATCGCCAGTATCTCTGACAATATCATTAGGGTTAAAGACATAACCATCATCTGCTGCAGAAACACCATTATTCGGTGTCAGTGACAAGGGTTGACTGAGAGCTGAACTATTGCCAGATAAATAAGCCTTTGCGGCAGCTAATTCACCCGCTGACAGATCACTCTTAGGAATATAATGGAAGTGTCCTCCGTGGGGAACGATATAAGCATCTCCTGTATCTTCAATGATATCAGAAGCGTTAAAAACATAACCGTCATCAGTTGTATAACGTCCTTGAGCTCTAGCTGCCACAACTTCCTTAGAATCATTTTTTTGGTCAGATGTATGCTCTTGTTTTTGTTTTTCAATTTGTTCTTTGGTACGAATATTTTCAGCTTGGCTAGCATTTTTTAGGTAGACATAATATTTTCCATCAACTTTGATGATGTAACCACCTTTAATTTCGTTAATGATGTGTTCATCACGCAATTGATAACTTGGATCTTTCATGACTAGTTCTTCACTAAAAATCGCATCGAAAGGAACTTTACCATTATAGTAATGGAAATGATCTCCGTGAGAAGTTACATATCCCTGATCAGTAATTTTCACAACAATTTGTTCGGCCTCAATGCCTTCCTTTTTGCTAACTTGATCAGGAGTCAAATTTTCGTTCTTTTTAGACTCATTCTTTTTCCCATCAACATACGATACACGATTATCTTCCTTCTTCTCTGCTTCTTGGTGCTGATTTAAAACATAAGCACAAACACTAAGCGCAATAACTACTGCTGATCCAGCTAAGTATTTCTTTGTTTTATTCATAATTTCCTCATTTCAATTCTTCTGCTAGTATTGCAATATCCTCTTCTAAATTATCTAAATAAGACTTATCATTTTGTGGGTCTGCCTCTAAAGGATTGAGAGTTTTAAGACTAACACCTGTTGACTTGATAAGCGTTTCAGCTACTTTAGACGAAGCATTGCTCTCTGTAAAAATAGTTTTAACTTTATAGGTCTTAACAAATTCTTGGATTTCAGTCAGTTGTCTTGGGCTTGGTTCTTGATCAGGAGAAATACCAGCAATACCAAGTTGATTCAAGTCAAATCTCTTTGCTAAATAAGAAAAAGCAGTGTGTTGTGTCACAAACGTTCTTTGCTCCACTTTATCGAAGATAGGTTTATATTTATTTGTTAACTCATGAGCTTGATCAATAAACTTCTTCGCATTCGACTGATATATTTCTTTATTCTCACTATCTAATTCTGATAATTTATCAGCAATAATTTGTGCTTCCTCAGCTACCTTTTCAGGGTCTAACCAAGTATGGGGATCATAAAGACTTTTCTCATCCACACCTTTTCCTACTTCTATATCTTCTAAGCCAGATACTCTATCCAAGGTCATACCCTCAGATGCTTCTAGAACCTTAACCTTGGACTTTTGTAGACTTGGATCTAAACTACCCGCCCAAGACTCTAAGGTATGAGAATGATAAACAAATACATCCGCATCGTAGATAGCTGCAATATCATTTGCTGACGGTTCATAAGAATGAATGCCTGAACTAGACTGAATCATTCTTACATCATTAAGATCACCAGAAACTGCTTTTACCATAGCATATACAGGATAAAAACTGGTCACTATTTTCATTCCATGAGATTCTTTGACATCATTTTGCTTATCTTGACTACAAGCTCCTAAAAATAAGGCAAGTACCGAAGATAGCATACCTATTAGTATTTTCTTTTTCACTAGAACTCCTTAACTGGTATTTAACCATTTAATTAACTAGTAAATATTCTACTCCTTATAATTTAAGATGTCAAGCTAGAAATTTAATTTTTCCCAAAATTTTACCAATAAAAAAAATAAATCTAAGAGTCTTAATCGACTACTTTTGAAAAACAAAAAGCTCGAACTATTATTCGAACTTTTTAATACTCTTATTTTCTTGCAGCTTTTTCATCTTCTTCGAGTTGTTTGACCAGTTGTTCAATGCCGTCAAATTTCACCATATCTCGGATACGATCTAACCAATAGACGGTCACTGTTTCGCCATAAATATCTTCATCAAAATCAAAGATATTCACTTCAAAACGCTCTTCTTCTCCATCAAAGGTTACGTTCTTACCGACACTGGCCATTCCTCGATAGAGTTTTCTCTTGATTTCGATATCAACGGTATAGACACCATCTGCCGGCATATAAGTACGATCCAAGAGCACGAGATTGGCAGTTGGATAACCAATTGTTCGACCACGAGCATTACCATGTACGACTATTCCTCTTGTAGGAAGTGGATTCCCAAGCAGCTGACCTGCTTCTTTCACATTCCCTTCAAGGATAGCTTGACGAATACGAGTAGAGCTAATCTTTCCTTTTTCATCATCTACAGGAGGTACTACAACTACTTCTCCATCAAAGATTTCTTTTAAATCTTCAGCTGATTTTCTATCAGAACCTAAACTATAGTCAAATCCAACTACAATAGTATCCGCTTTAACTTCTTTGACAAAAGTATCTACAAACTCTTGAGCTGTCATATTAGCGATACGACTTGAGAAGTCCATTAAATAAAGATTTTCGACACCAGCTCGTTTAAACTTACGTTCACGTTCTTCTGCATTCAGGATATGAAGTAAATTTTCTGGTGAATAGGGTTTTAAGGTTAATTTTGGTGATTCATGAAAGGTAATTAAAGCAACGCTTAATCTCTTCTTAGCAGCAATTTCACCAGCAATACTAAATAATTTTTGATGTCCAAGGTGGATACCATCAAAATATCCTAAAACAATGACTGTTGGTCCTGGTGTTGCAATGTCTTTTTCAGTTTTTATAGGTATTGTTACAATCATAGTCATATTATACCAGAAAGAAGAAAGCATTCAAAATATTACGAATTTAAAAAACTATAAGTTACTTTTTACTTCTTTTCTCAATTGCTCCAGAGTTTCGATATTATATTTGTCCATGACTTTTGGTAGGTTATCAATGATATCAGGACAGGCATAAGGATTGGTAAAGTTTGCTGTACCGACTCCTATTGCTGACGCACCCGCCAAATACATTTCTATAGCGGCTTTAGCTGAATCAACTCCTCCCATACCAATGATTGGAAGATTAGTTGTTTGAGCTACTTGACGGATTAGTTTAAGAGCTACCGGAAAAACTGCAGGCCCAGACATTCCACCAGTACCATTGGCAATAATTGGTTTTCTAGTTTTGAGATCAAAGCGCATACCAACAAGGGTATTGATCATAGTGAGACCACTAGCACCTGCATCCTCTACTGCTTTTGCGATGGTCACGATATCAGTTACACTTGGTGTCAATTTAACGTAAACTGGCACATCTGATGCCCCTACGGCTGCTTTTACCACATCATAAGCTAAATCTGGGTCTTGCCCAATCAAAAGTCCGTGATTCCCATGATCGACGTTTGGACAAGAAATATTGAGCTCAATGGCTTTCACGTTAGGTGCCTTGGAAATACCACTAGAAACGGCTGCGTATTCTTGCTTTGAGAATCCAGCAACATTGGCAATGATTGGAAGATTGGGATACTCTCTTTGCAACCAAGGTAACTTTTCAGAGAGAACGGCATCTAGTCCTGGATTTTGTAGACCAATGGCATTCAGCATACCAGCAGGTGTTTCAGCCACTCGAGGAGTTGGATTACCAAAACGTGGTTCAAGGGTTGTAGCTTTAATCATGATAGAGCCCAAGAGATTCAAATCATAGTATTTGGCATACTCTTGTCCGAAACCAAAACAGCCTGAAGCAGGAATGATAGGATTCTTTAATTCTAAGCCTGGTAGAGAAACTTGTAATCGATTTGTAGTCATGACACTCTCCTTATAAAACAACAGTTCCTGTTTTAAATACAGGCCCATCTTCACACACACGTTGACTAACTGTTTCACTATCTGGCACTTTCAGGACACAAGCGTAGCAAGCCCCCATGCCACAGGCCATACGAGATTCTAGAGATAGATAAGCTCTTGGATGGTCATAGAAGGTTTGATTGATATATTTCATCATACCAGGTGCACCGCAAGAGTAGATGGCATCAAATTCTGTGTCAAATTCATTAATCACTACCGATACGTTTCCTTTAATACCATAAGATCCATCATCAGTCGTTACAAAGACCTGACTAAATCTGGATAATTCATCTTCCAAAATAACAGCATCTTTAGTAGCGAATCCTAAAACAGTTGTTATTTCAACACCACGATCATGCAGTTGTTTAGCTACTTCAAGTAAGGGCGGCACTCCGATTCCACCACCAACTATAAGAACACGATTCTTCTTGTCTAAATCAGATAAATCAAAGCCATTTCCTTGAGGTCCCATAACATCTATGCTATCACCTGTTTTTAATCTTGAAAAGATTGCTGTTCCTGCTCCTTCAACTCGATAGATAAGTCTGCATTGCTTAGACGCCTTATCTATTGATGAAATCGAAATTGGACGACGTAAGAGATGGGCATCATCAGGTACACGCAAATGAAGAAATTGGCCCGCTTTCATAGCTTCCACCATTTCTCCTTCAAGTACAAGCTCAAAGATTGCTGGCGCGATTTCCTCCTGAGATACTACTCTCATAACATCTAAGCGAATGGCACCCATTCGTTTTTTACAATTTGGATTCATAACTTTTCCTCCTTAAATTTTAAGGGGATCAGATAAAGAAAAAACCTTGCAATTGCAAGGTTTCAGTTAAGATATTCACACAAAAGTACCAAATAAGCACTTGCTTACCTGCTTCTATCGTAGTTTCTTTTCTCTGACACCTTGTGAGTCTCTCTGGACTTCCCTTAAAGGTTAAATTTTCACTAGTATACTGCATCAAGCCTAAAAAGTCAAGTAAAAATAGGTCAGGTATCAGTTCATAAAAACTGCTTATTTTTGTGAAGAGAGAATCTTCTCCAATTTTTGATAATCTTTGACACTATCAATTTCGTAGATAGAATTTTCTTCCAACTCTTCTACGTAAACATCTAATTCTTTGATATTATCTTTAACCATGTTGTCCCAATAGAGATCAACAAATTCGCCGCTTGCATAGGCTTCATCAATAAAACCAACAATCTTTTCAGCTGTTGGAGCATCCCAGAATGATACACCACTCAAGATGCGTCCATTTTTGCTATCAACAATAATATCTTGAACTTTGTAATCATCTCCGTAAACTAGGAACCACTCATTATCACAGTCCTCGCGATAAACACTGAAATAAGTAGAACGTTCGATATCATTACGGAACATATTCTTGAAAAGATAGTTATCCGCATCGATAACGTAGCTGTTAGCCAACTCTTCTTTTACCAAGTAAAGAGAGTAAAAGTTATTGTAATCAGCAAACTTATCATTAAAGACTAAACGAACACCATATTTTTCTTTAAGGTAGTCGAATTGTTCTTTCAAATAACCTACGACAATAATAATGTCATCAATTCCACGTTCTTTTAAAAATTCAATTTGATATTCAACCAAAGGTTTTTGATTGACTTTAACCAAGGCTTTGGGAGTATTTTCTGTCATGGGTCTCAAACGAGTTCCCAAGCCCGCTGCTAAGATGATCGCTTTCACGCGCTTTCTCCTTTATTCTTTAATAATAATGTAAACACCAGCCATTACGATAAGTGAAGTAATGATGGTTAGCAAATTAAGGGGTGAACCCAAGAAAATTGCTGCAAATAAAACAGTCCATACTACATAACTCACATTTAATCCAGTAGCTTTTGCTGGCTGCAATCGATTGATAGCCATATAGTAGGCGAGATAAGAGATCATATTAAATGCTGCAAAGACTATCAATAAACCAAACAATTGCCCATTTGCCACTTCTGCAAATGAGTGATGCGAGAAAAGCACAATAACAAGATAAGACAAGAAGGATGTAACTTGACGAATCAAGAGAGCTTCAATTTCGCTGAGGTCACTTTCCATAGCAAAGGAGCTCAGAACACTTTCACTTCCCCAAGCAAAAGCACAAATCAAAGCACATAGAATACCTATATAGAAAGAATTAACCTGCTCTGCTTTATAGGTCTGAGCAATAATCCCAGCAATGATTAGAAAGATACCAAAAATTGTATTTTTGGAAATCTTGTGCTTCAAAAAGAAGAAGGCAAGCAAGACTGAGACTGCCGGATAAATAGCTGAGACTGACGAAGCTAATGAACTTCCAATATACTTAACCGCATAGAGATTGGCCTGCATACCAATCGGACCGGCTAGTAAAGCTCCGATGATAACACTGACATTTCGAATGTTCAAGAAGATTGAAAAACGAACTCTGCCTTCCTTAACTAGAAGATATCCTAGCAAGATAAAAATACTTAGGAAATCGTGTGCTGCTGCTACTACGAAGGGCGATAAATCCGTGAATATTGAAAAGATATAAGCACTAATAGTTAATCCTAATCCCCAGAACACACCTGATAGTAGCCCAAAAGAAACTCCATTTTTAGTTTTCATTTAAATCTCCTTCAGACTCTAATTCTTTTACTGCTCTATTGTAACGAGAGATTCCGTAATCTCCGAAATCTGCACCATTTTCTTCTTTGTAAATAGTCCAAAGACTCCAAATGATATCTTGCAAGATTTTGTAAATACGAATTTTCTCCCTTGAAACTGGAGTCTTGTCACTCTCGTAATGACTTAAAAAGTCTTCTTCTTCTGCACTTGTAAATTCAGATTCTAGGAAGAGGGCTGCCAAATCCCACATAGGATCATTCATAGAAGAATATTCCCAATCAATTAGATAAAGATGTCCGTCTGGACCTTCAATAAAGTTTTCTGGAACCAAATCAATATGACATGATTTCTTGTCAATTCCAATTTGTTCAAGCTCTTCTTTCAGAGAAAATACAGCCTTTCTGACAGCTTCATAATTAGGATAAGAAATCTCCCCTTGAATCAATGATTCATATTTTTTAATTTCCTCAAAAGGAGCAAACTCTCCTTTCAATTCTTTACCAGAAGCATGAATCGTTTGTAAAATTGGAGCTATCTTTTCAAATTTAGTTTTAATGGTATTAAAATTAAGTGTCTCAGCATTTTCGATGTACTGATTAACCTTGATACCTGCTTCGATATCAAAAAGATAATTTTCTACATCTAATTTTAAATCTTTCAACAACTCAAGATTGTACTTTTCATTCTGGCGGTCGATTAATTTATCAGTACCTTTACCAAAAAACTTAACGATGTACTGGTTTGAGGTTGTTTTAACCAAATAGTTTTGATTGGTCATCCCCCCCAATTGTTCAACGCTCTGAATTTCTTCGTCAGCTGACAATAAGGAAGCAATCTTTGCTTTAACGATTTCCTTCACAATAATCCTCCATTATACTTCCCACTTAAAGACTGTCTTAAATGCGGTATTTAAGTCAGTTGCAAAAACTCGGTGAATATCTTTAATTTCTCTGACTGGTTCTTCTAGATAAATGATATTCTTCAAACGATTGGCAAATTTTTTAATTTCCATCATTTGGATAGCATTTTCAAAGTCAATTCTTCCTGAACGTGAAGAGCCGACTAGTAACAAGCCTTTTTCCAATGAATCCCGAGTGTTGATGTTGACCTTATACTCACTAACACCCATCATCAAAATGGTCCCTTGTGGTTTGATGTAACGGATCAAGTCATTAATAGCAGGTCCGCATCCATCACCACCACAGCATTCAAAACCATGGTCAAAACTAAGATCCTCTGGGATACTATCAGTGATGTAAAGCTCTTTAGCAAAAGAGAAGAGTTCCAACTTTTCCCAGTGACGACCAATTACGATAATTTCAGCTTCAGGCAAGGTATAGTTGATAATATTTGCCATGACAAAGGCTAGACTACCATCACCAATGACAGCTATTCTCTGTCTTCTGCTATGAGAAACTGTCAAAAAACGATTCATGGCATGCATACCAACACTGACAAATTCAGTGATAGCAGCTACCGTATCTTCGATGTCAGCATAAGCTACTACACGATCTTTTGGAAGAGAAACAAACTCACGCATGAATCCATCATAACCACTTGACAAGAAGTAGGTACCTGTCATGTAGTTTTCATAGAACTCCTCGTCACTTTGCATAGGTGGTTGATTTGGAATCATAACAACCTTCTGACCAACCTTATAGGTACCTGTTGGATCAGAAATAACAGTTCCACAAGACTCATGAATCATAGCCATTGGAAGCTTTTTAGATAATATTTTGGGATCACGCTTTCCTTGGTAATAGCGTTGATCCGCATGACAAACCGCCATATAATTTGGTCGAATGAGGATATGATTCTCTTGGTCAATCTCTTCTTCCTGATATTTAATATTGATAAATTTTGGTTTTGTCAGTTGATAAATTTGATTAATCATGTCTCTAGTCTTTCTCAATCATGCTTTTAGCAATCTTCAAGTCTGTAACTGTTGTAATTTTAAGGTTTGAGTATTCACCTTTAGCCAAGGCCACATCTTTACCCTTAATGACAAAGATTTTACATGCATCTGTTAAAATTTCTTTTTCTTCTGCTGATAATGAACCATACAAATCAATAAAGTCTTTACAACGGAATGTTTGTGGAGTCTGTCCTTGGTAAAGATGAGCACGATTTGGAATATCTGTAATAAACTGACCATTTGTGCTTTCAACAATTGTATCCACCGCTTCAACCACAGTGTCAACCGCATCATGTTTTTGAGCAAGAGCGATATTGTCTTGAATCATACGAAGAGTGATAAAGGGACGAACCGAATCATGTGTTACTACGATATCATCTTCTGTTAGTGGACGGTAAGCATCGATGGCTTCAATAATCTTTTCAATACTAGAATTACGATCAGCCCCACCTTTTGTAATGATGATACGTTCCTTGTGGAGTGGAAGGAATTTTTCAACTAAATCTTCTGCATGTGTCACCCAGTCGCCATGAACCCCAACAACGATTTTTTCAATACTTGGTTCTAAGACGAATTTTTCAATTGTATGAATTAGAATTGGGCGATCTCCCAACTCAAGAAATTGTTTGGGTAAGTTACTAATTCCCATGCGCGTGCCGGTTCCACCTGCTAAAATTCCAGCATAAATCATATTGATTCTCCTTTGGTTTGTACTAAAAACTCATTCTTTCCTATTATATCATAATCTAGCACTATCTTAAAATAAATACTAGGTCCCTCTAGCTAGAAACTAGTATCAAAATCACGTTTTTGGCAAAATTGAGTTCTAATCTGTCATTTCTAGCTCTCGATTAATATAGAGTTCTTCAGAATAATATAGAAAGCTTAAAGAAACCTTAAACCATTGGTTGATATATATAGCTATCCTGAAATTTTAATTAGACTTTTCCAATTAAAATTGTTAAAATAAAATGGAAAATAAAAGAAAAGGAAGCTACAAACCACCATGATGAATATGCAAAACATGATGCGCCAAGCTCAAAAACTTCAAAAACAAATGGAACAAAGTCAAGCTGAGCTTGCTGCTACTGAATTTGTTGGAACTTCTGCTCAAAATCTGGTAACTGCAACATTAACTGGTGATAAAAAAGTCGTTAAAATTGATTTTGATCCAGCAGTCGTAGATCCAGAAGATATTGAGACACTATCTGATATGACTGTCCAAGCACTCAATGCTGCTCTCGAGCAAATTGACGAAACTACTAAGAAGAAACTTGGTGCATTCGCAGGTAAATTACCATTTTAATTAGATTATCAAAAAGAGGCTGGTACACAGCCTCTTTTAATTTATGTTAAAAAGCAAATAATTCAGTTGCTTTATTTAGCAATAAGTCACTATATTCAGGATCTTCCTGAGCAGTTTCTAGTTCTTCTTTTATTTTTTCCAAGTCATCCGTAATCATTCCGTCAACACCTAGGTGAAAAGACTTATTAAAAGATTCGGAACTATTGATTGTCCATACATAGAGTTTTTGCTCAGTATTCCATAGTTTCGTGACAAAATATTCATCCAAAGTAGAGTACTCCATTGTGTAGCCTGTCGCAACCGTTCTAGGAAAAACAGAATTATAGGGAAGAATAAAGTAAACAGGAATATCCTTGTCATACTGAGTTACTTTCTCAACAACATGGTAATCCAAGGATTGCATTTGATGACCATAAACCTTAATTTTTGCAGCATACTTTTCGAGAAAATGATCCATCATTTGCGGACTATCTTTGTGGCTAGTCTTGATTTCAATAAGTAGTTTCTGATGCAATTCATTTGCGCGATTCAGGTAATCATCAAAACTCGAAATCTTTGTCTCATAACCATTCTCGTGTATATCAATCTCTTGTAACTCTTCTAAGGTTAAATCCTGTGGCGTTTTATTGATTCCTGCTAAACTTCTAAGATTGGCATCATGCATCATGACAAACTGACCATCCTTGGTTTCCTGGACATCCATCTCAATTAAATCCGGTTTTAATTGAGCAGTTTTTTCCAAGGATTGGATTGTATTCTGTACTCCATTGCCATTTGATACACCACGATGGGAAATTACAAGTGGCGGATTGACTACAGGTGCTTCCAAATAAGCATAACCTTCAATTGCAAAGAAAGTACTTGCACAGACCATCACACCCCATCTCATGATATGATCTTTCTCTCGTCTTGGCATAATGTCAAGTTCTTCTCCTGTTAGAAAAGAAGAGAATTTAACAAGGAAATAGGTTAATGCCATATAGTGAAAATTCTTGATGAGAACAAAGTTAATAATAGCAAGAACTAGGGATTCTTTCTGTGTTATGCTATCTACTATAAACTGAATTGATAATATAGGGATGAGAGGTAGGTAAAAGAATAGGTTTGTCTTTACAATAATTAAGAATAAATGCCAGGCATAAAACCAAAAATTATTCTTGGTTTTTTCAAGACTATAAAGAACGGAGTCCTTAACTGACATCTTTTCGTAAAAGACTTTTGGTAATGCGAACATCAACCGAACCGAAACATAGAAGAATAAAAGTGATAAGCTAATAATAGCTACCCACCACATCCAATATTTATCTTCCATGTAAGTTTGGATAAACTCCGGAATCACTATTTTATTGAAATAATAAATCTTAAATATCTTTCTGATAAAAGGAAATAGCATTGCCACAAAAAGAAAGATAAATAATGCTTTAGAAATAGTCAACTTCTTCATAAAAGCAAGGCTTTCACGGAATACTTTTCGACTATATTCTATGAGAGTTCTTTTTTCATGATAAAGGAGATGACGTGCTCCAATAAAGAGAATACTGAGTTGAAAATAGGCTACCAGTAGATTAATGGCTATCAAAACCACAAAACCAAGACTGACTATAGGAGCATTTTTTATGATTGAAAAAATATTGTTATAAGAAATAAACAAATATCCAGTCTGACTTAGTAAAAATCCAGCTATGACTGAGTTTAATGGCAACCAAATATAGTCAACCAGCATAAAGATTAGAAAGAATAGAAATAGGATTTTATCTAGATTAAGGTAAATCTTTTTAAAACCCAATTTTTTCGGTTTTTCAGGTTTCATAAAAAACCTCCTAATCAAAAAGTTGTGATAAATCTAAACCACCAAAAGGGTTAGAATTGAGGTTGCTCTGAGTATTGAGTAAAAGCCGACTCTCATCCGACTCAAGAAAAGCTTCATATACTCGAGCAGTCATGCGAGCGTCTTCTAAACTATTATGAGATTGCCCTTTAAATCCTAGAAAGCTAGCCACAGTTTGCAATTTTAGATTGGCGATTCCGTGTAGATCAGAACTACGACGTTCAAAAGCCTCATCATAAAGATCAACTTTATATTGATCACGATAGTCAAACCCATGTTCTAGTAAAATCGGTAAATCACTCTTTGCAGCATTGTATCCAACAAGGGGCAAGTTCCCAACGAAATCTTGAAACTTTTGGAGAACTTCTTCTACCTTTGGAGCATCTTTGAGAGTCTCCGAAGTAATACCAGTCAAACCATTGATAAAACTTTTCAAAGGAACATCAGTGTAGACATAAGAGTCAAACGCTCCTACTTCTTCACCGTCTTTAAAATGTACCGCTGATACTTGAATCAAATGAGTCTTATCCTGGTGTTTGTTAAATTCTAAATCAAATGAGATATAATCTCTTACTGTTTCCATCTTATCGTACCTAATTAGTTTGTAAAAAGAAACCACCTGGTCTATTTATAGAAACCAAGCAGTTTTTTCTTATTTTCCAAATAAGCGAGCAAAGAAGCCTTTCTTCGATGCTTGTACTTCTTGCTTAGCTTGATCCAACTCCAACTGAAGTGTTTCTTGATCCTTCATTGCTTGAAGAGTCAACTGTTGTTGTTGGTCCAGTTGCTTATCTTTTTCAGCGATTTGGCGGTCTTTAACTCGCATCTGTTCATCTTTTTCAGCCAGTTGTTTATCTTTAGCTTTTAATTGCTCATAAAGACGGATGATTTCGGCATTCTTTTCATCAACAAGAATCTCCATGAGCTCTCGTTGCTTAACTTCATCACTAACAGGTTCATCTTCAAAGATAGTCTTTTTGTAGATTTCTTCAAGTTTGATCAATCCACTACGGGTAACAACAGTGACACCTTTGTCGTTTTTTGTAATATCTTCTTCAGGTAATTCTTTGACACGATTATTGATTGCTTGTCGGGATAGCCCCAAGACCTCAGCAATCTCACTGACAGTCATTTCAATACTCATAATATCCTCTATTTTTCTCTAACTTTTCTTAAATTAAATCTTATCATAAGTAAACCAAACTGTCAAATAACACTGTATTTTCAATGGTTTTTTAGGACATAAAATTTTAAAACTATTAATCTGCAAATATTTTAAAAAGATGAAAAGATCTCATCTTTGGACTAGTAAATAAAAATCATTAGTTTGTCAAATACTTAAGAGAAAACCTTTCTAGGTTTGTAAAGCTGTTCTCGTTTCTCCAATATAGCAAGAAGCTTCTCACCTTCGAAAGCAGCTAATTGGTTTTCTGGTTGTTCTAATTCGATAAAACGTCCAAAACGAACCTCTTCTGCCTGTTCAGGTGTAAGAAAAACTTTGACAAGGTCACCGGTCCCAATCTCTAGAGGATGGAGAAAGTCTAATTCACCAGACTCTACTTTTGCAGTAATTTCTTCTAGAGTAAATGCGTCCTCCAATTGCAAACCAGCAGCACTGGTCCGTGTTAAGTGAGACATATGGGCAGCATAACCAAGTTTCTCTCCCAAGTCGACTGACAAAGTACGGATATAAGTTCCCTTACTGCATTTTACACGAAAAGTAAATCGTGCAAGATGCCCATCATAAGAAATCGGACTCGTTCTTTCAAAACTATAAATGATTACCTGACGTTCAGGACGTTCTACTTCCTGACCCGCACGCGCATACTCATAGAGTTTGCGGCCATTAACCTTGACAGCGGAATACATAGGTGGAATTTGTCTGATAGTTCCTGTAAAACTAGCAATGGCTTCATCGACAAGTTTTTCATCCAGTGGAGCTAAAACAGGAGTTTCTACAACAACTTCCCCACTAGCGTCTTCGGTTGTTGTTGAATATCCTAATGTGATTTCTCCCTCATAGACCTTGCCCTCATCCTGCATAAACTCAACCATGCGAGTCGCCTTACCAACTGCAATGGGTAAAACACCCACAACATCAGGATCCAAGGTCCCACCGTGTCCGATTTTCTTGGTACCCAAAATCTTACGCAGTTTAAAGACCGCATCATGGGAGGTCATCCCTGCTTCTTTCTTTAAGTTGATAATACCGTTCATTCATTAACTTTCTAAAAATACTAAAACTCTCTTTTGGAAATCCTTATTCTGTTCATATAGCGCATGCCCACACCCTGGTAAAATAATCAGTTGGCTACCTTTGATATGCTGATGCAATCCAAGCGAACCATCTACTCCAAGAACATCATCTTTTTCTGCTCCAATGATTAACGTTGGGCAGCTAATTTTTTCCAAAAAAGCTAGACTATCATGCTTCAAACAAGATACAGCTTGGATATCAATACGTTTTTTATCTTTAATGCGACCAAAGATTCCCATTATTCGATAAAGGTATTTAAATCTTCCAAAGGATTTAGTCGTGTAAGAGTGACGAGCAATATCTATCATCAGATCTTTATAAGTTCCTGTTTGACTCAGGTTCAGCCAGCAACTAATTCTCTCCCTGCCTAGGTTACTTAGTTTTGCAGTGGTCACAGCTAAAATGAGCTTTTGAACCTTTTCAGGGAAATTCGCCACCAACCATTGGGCAATCATTCCACCTTGCGAAATCCCCATAACATAGGCACTGGTAATATTCAATACCTCCATTGCTTCTGCAACATCTGCTGCCATATACCGTGTCGTATATCCCTGCCTCAACTCATTGATTCGAGAAAAAACATAAATTTTATAACGTTCGGCAAGTTTACGGTATGTGATTGAAAAAGGCATAGCCATACCTTTAACCGTCTGCAACCCATCCCCCAAGCCTGGTATAATCACCAGAGGTTGATTTCCTTTTCCAAATGTTACATAGTCCATAGTCTTTCCATTTATAGACAAGGTGGCGTTCTTAGCTGAATACAAAGATTATTCTCCTTTCAACGCATCAAACTTCGCTTTCATAGTTGGATTTTTTCTTGTCAATTTTTTGACGGAAACATCATCTAATTTGTTGTTGGCGAGACGGAGTTGATTTTCTGATGTGGTCAAGAATTTCTTAACTTCTTCCATCCGTTTAATAGCCTTGTCAATTTCATCGATGGCCTTACCGAAGTTGACAGAAGCTGAATTGTAGTTCTTAGCAAAGGCTACCTTGAAAGCTTCCAAATCTTCCTCAAAATGAGTGATATCGATATTTTGCTCACGTATAAGTGCTAGTTCCTGCTTGTATTTTAGAGAATTAAGGGCAGCATTGCGCAAGAGCCCAATCAGTTGGATAAAGAACTGAGGACGCACGACGTACATTTTCTCATACTCATGACTGACATCGACAATTCCAGTATTGAAGTAATCATTGTCAGCCTCAAGCATACTTACCAAAACTGCATACTCACAGTTCTTCTCACGGCGGTCCTTGTCCAACTCTTTGTAGAAATCTGCATTCTTGTGCTTTTTCTCAGTTCCATCCGCTTCATTTTTCATCTCAAACATGATGGAAATGAATTCCAGCCCATTTTCATCAAAATCACGGAAGATGAAGTCTCCTTTAGAACCACGCGCTGAAATCTTGTTGTCCTTTTCAAAATAAGCATTTGGAAAGGCAAAACTACGAACCTTGTTAAACTCGCTCTCCGCATACTGTTCTAGACTTTCACCAATAGCTTTTGTAGATTGTTGTGCCTTAAAATTCTTGTAAAACTCAACTTGCTCACTAGCTGCCTTAAGCTGGGCTTCATAGTTTTGTTTAACAGAAGCAAGAGAAAGCTCGTTTTCTTTTTCTTGTAAAAGGAGCTGATTTTTAACCTGATCGCGTTCTTTTTCAAGATCAGAAAGAGTTTTTTGTAATTGATTTTCATGCTCTAAGCGCAAGGTAGCCAATTGATTCTCAAGAGCTTGGACCTCTTTTTCTTTTTCTAACAGACTTTGGCTAGCACTTTGCTCTACTTCCTTCTTAGCCAATTCTTTTTCAGTATCGAAATTTTGGATTTGAGTTTGTAGCTGGGCAATTTCTTGATCCTTTTGAGCGAGTTTTGCCTGTTGTTCATTCAAGGCCTTCTGCTCTACCAATGTCAATTCTTGCTTGATTCGTTCATGCAATTCCTTATCAAACTCTACAGTGCGAACTTGAGAAATCAGTTCTGCATATTGACTTTCATTAACTGTAAAAACTTCGCCACAATTTGGACATTTAATTTCGTTCATGATTTTCCTCTATATTTAACATTACTACTTTCATTATAGCATGGAAAAACAAAAAGAAAAAGTTGGAATCAATCCAACTTTTAATCTACATATGTATCTTCGTTTTTGTTTAAGAAAGCGTAAGGCAAACCAATTAGAAGACCACCACCAATAAAGTTACCGATAAAGGTCACACCCCAGTGACGAAGGATATTTCCAATACCGAAGTTTGCAATTGAATCAGAAGCGACACTGAATTTCACAATCGCAAATGATGCAAAGTTTGCGGCGATGTGTTCGTTCGTTAAGAATACAAACATGTAAATGGCTGAAAGAACCAACCAAAGTTTAGCTCCACCATCTTTAACCAAAACAAATGATAGAATTGCGATATTTACAAAGATATTCGCTAAAATACCTTCAAGTAATACCAATTCATTCGAACGTGCCAACTTCATTTCTACAACGCCAGAAATAAAGCTATCATGTGTTAAGTTTGCGTAAGCTGCTGAGTGTGCGAATCCCCAACCAGCGATAAGCGCACCAATTAAGTTAAAGAAAGTACAATACAAGAGAATTTCAGCTGTTTTTCTCCAGCTAATTTTTTTCAAAAAGCTACCAGCTGTAAGGAACATCATATTAGATGTAACCAACTCAGCATTCAAGAAGACAATGTAGGCCAATCCCCATGCGAAAACAAATGGGAAAAGGAAGCGTCCGCTACCAGGAGCGATCTTATTGATCAAGTCAGCACCAACAGCTCCAGCTGCTGTACTGAAGGTAAGGAATGCACCTGCAAACATTGAACGGATAGCATACTTGAATTTGCTATTTGAATAAAGACTTTCTTTCTTTTTACAAGCAAATTCAATTTTTGAGATAAATTCTGATGAAACCATATAAACTCCTAAAACTTTTTATTTGTGAATATTATAACATAAAACTACATTTATGGGAAACGTTTTCTTGAATCTAACAGGAGTATATTTCTAATCAAGATACATAAAATAGACACAATACTTTAATTAAATAGAACCTCTTTCATCAATATTTCCGAAACGATTATAATTCATAATTTCTTCTGCAGTCAGTCCTACCAGCTCTGAAACCCACAAGCCGACAATATCTAATAAAACAGAATCGCAGACATATTCATTCTCACCATGACCATATTTACAAGTGAATAGAGGGGTTCTTATCGCTGATTGATAAAAATTGAAAGCTAACTCTTGCAGTTTCTCTGGCTGAAATTCAAGTCCCAACTCTTGTGCGAGTCCGGCTCTCACTTTATCCCACACTTCCCCTTTTGACTGGTAGTTTTCTCGTGCTTTGTAAATAAATCTCTGACAGAATTTTGACAACAAATCCTTGTTTTGATAGAGCAAACGACAGGAAAAGTCTGAGATAGAACCAGCATGAAGTAAGAAAGTAAGCAATTCATCAAGGCTTTCTGCTATCCGACCAACTTGGCCTTCACTCCCTATAAAACCTATACTCTGATCCTCAAGAATTACATATTCTCCCCCACTACCGTCTTTAGCAAAGGCTATGGGCGAAAGAGAATAAACTTCATTGTTCTGAGAAAATTCAACCTCTTTCAACTGGTCATAAAAGAGAATATCGCATTCTTGCATCAATAAAATTCTTAGTTGTTTGTCTTCTCTTATTACTTGTAGTTGATTCATATTAGCTACTCTCCTAGCTTTGACAACTGTCACAAGTGACAACAATCCAATTTTAACAATCGACTCTTAATAATAATAATAGATTTTAATATGGCACTTCTTGGCCACATTGGCAAGATTTTTCAATAACTCCTCGTTTCTTTTGCTTTTTCCAAAATGAAAAGTAAAAGATTTTCCATCTTTCCTTGTAAAGTACAGATGATACCTGTCCCCATTCATTCTTCTCCCTCGAACGTAATCAATATCAATCTGTCTAATTTCAGCTAGAGGAACAATCCTTTTTCTAAAAAGAATAATCGTGTGAATGTATAATCTTCCCTTTGCAATATGAAAAGGATCCAACATACTCCCACCACTTTTTAAAGATGTCTTAACTCTTTGGAAAAAAAGATAGAAATAAAATAGTGCTAAAAAAATTAACAAAAATCTAATGACCTGATTTTTCCAAAGGACTTCAAAAACTGAAATACGATAACCATACATATTAAAATAATCCCTTTTTTCTTTATTATACCACTTTATCTACTAAAGAACCTCAAATATAAAGAAAAAGCAGTTGAACCAGGTTCAACTGCTTAATTGTTTAAAAATTATCTAGTCAAATCAATACGTTGACCAATTTTACCAATGATAATTGCACCGACAATGAGTGAAGCGAATTCTCCGATACCAGTAGTGAACCAAGTAAAGAAGAAAGGTGCTTCTGCTACGATGTTTAATTCAGCAGCAATGGTAATCATTGAAATTGAAAATAGAATTGAAAAGAAGAAATGATCTTTACGAATCAATCCATTAAAAAGATAGTCTTTACTATATTTACTGAACAACCAAACTCCTAAGCTAAGGAAGACAAGAGTTGAGCCTCCACCTACAGCGACATCAATGAGTCCGAAACTGAAGAAGTTGGCAATCATACATCCAAGAGTAACACCGATAATGTACTTAGGATTGTAAAAAGCTAGGAAGTTCATCATTTCAGAAATACGGAACTGATAAGCACCATAACTGATAGCATTGAGTGGTGGTGTGATTGTCAAAACCACGTAAATAGCTGCGACAATGGCAATATCTGCCAAATCACGAACAGTTAGTTTTTTCATATTTTCTCCTTTAGCGGCTATCCCGCGTATAATATGCTTGGTGAAAGAAGCTAAGCACCAAGGGTTGAGCAAGTCAACTTTATAAGTATAGCACAATTATAGTCTTTATGCTATACTAATCTTATGAAAAGATACATAAAAAAATTCTTCGATAACGAAATTTTATCCTATTTATTTTTCGGCGTTGCTACTACCGTAGTATCAATATTTGTCCGCATCGTCATCTTCTATCTTACTCATCAAGAGTTAGTTGCGACTGCCTTGGGAAATATTGCTGGAATCCTATTTGCTTTCTTTACAAATGACACATTTGTATTTAAGCAAGAAAGAAAAAACTGGTTTAATCGATTAATTAAATTTACCTCTGCAAGACTTATCACCTTTTTATTGGATCTTCTACTAACTTTTATTTTTGTGACATGCTTCCCACAAATTATTGGTTACTTTGTTGGAAATGATATTAATAAAATTAATACAGTTGAAATCTTCATTGCACAAGTTACGATGGTGGTTCTCAACTACGTTTTTAGTAAGCTTTTCGTATTTAAAAAAAAATAAGCACCTTTCTTGCATTTAATATAAATTTACGATATAATCTAGACTGAAAAATTTCGAAAGGAAAAAGATTATGTTAAAGGATCTTAAAGATTTCTTGCTCCGTGGCAACGTCGTTGACCTTGCTGTCGGTGTGATCATCGCCACTGCTTTTGGTGCTATCATCAATTCATTTGTTAATGATATCATCACTCCACTTCTATTGAACCCAGCCTTGGAAGCTGCGAATGTACAAAACATCGCTGAGCTTGCTTGGAATGGTGTTACATATGGTAAGTTCTTGAGCGCTGTTATCAACTTCGTTGTAATTGGTACTGTTCTCTTCTTCATGATTAAAGCTATTGAAAAAGCTCAAAACCTTCGTAAGAAAGAAGAAGTTGCTGAAGAAGCTCCAGCAGCTCCAACTGAATTGGAAGTTCTTCAAGAAATCAAAGCACTTCTTGAAAAAAAATAAACATTTAAAAGGATTTAGGTATTGTCTAAATCCTTTTTTATTGTTATATTTCATCTTTTAGATGACTCTTGAGTTACACCATATTTTTTGATATAATGAGGGAAGTTTCCACCCTTAGTGTAATGGATATCACGTAAGATTCCGGTTCTTGAAATGGGGGTTCGATTCCCTCAGGGTGGATTATAGATAAAATATTATTAATAATTGAAAAAGCAGTGTATTATCACTGCTTTTTTATTTATATCTATACCTGCTCCGATAGTTCTTCCCACTCCAGCATAGCTTCTTCATGACGCTGACTAATCTTATCAAGTTCTGCTTGTAATTGCATGAGTTCATCTGCATCATTGGTGGTATGCATTTGTTCAGAGATAACTTGGGCTTGAGTTTCCAGCTCTTCGATTTCTGTCTCAAGACTTTCGATTTGTCTCATCAATTTACGAAGTTCTTTTTGACTTTCCTTTTGAGCTTGGTAGTCATTAACTGGAGAAGCCACTTTTTCTTGGCTATAAGTTGACGCTTCTTCCTCTTGACTAGCTGCCAACTCTGCTTTTTTTTCAACATAATAGTCATAATCACCCAAATAGACGGTCGAACCATTTTCGGACAATTCCAGAACATGTGTAGCGACACGATTGATAAAATAACGGTCATGGCTGACAAATAGAAGAGTTCCATCAAAGTCAATTAGTGCATTTTCCAGAACTTCCTTACTATCAATATCCAAATGGTTGGTCGGCTCGTCAAGAATCAGGAAGTTATTATTTTCCATTGATAGTTTAGCCAGTAACAAGCGAGCTTTCTCTCCACCTGAAAGCATGCCAACTGATTTCTTTACATCATCACCTGAAAAAAGGAAGGCGCCTAAACGATTTCGGATTTCCACTTCTGGCGTCAATCTAAAATCATTCCAAAGTTCATCTAAAACTGTATTACTTGGTGTCAACTTACTTTGAGTTTGGTCATAGTAGCCAACTTCAACATTCGCACCGAAACGCTTCTCACCCTTTATAAAAGGGATCTGATCAACAATAGACTTGATAAAGGTTGTCTTTCCAATCCCATTCGGACCTACAACTGCTACGGCATTCATCTTACGAAGGTCGAGGTTGATAGGCTCTGATAATATTTCTCCATCATATCCAATAGCAGCATTCTCAACTGTCAGCACAATATTACCAGATGTTTTATCAGAGTGAAAGGTCATATTGGCTGATTTATTCCCAGCTTCAGGCTTATCTAAACGCTCCATCTTTTCCAGTTGTTTACGTCTAGATTGAGCACGTTTGGTAGTTGAAGCTCGAACAAGATTTCGGCTAACAAAGTCTTCTAAAGCAGCAATTTCCTTCTGTTGCTTTTCGTAGTTCTTAGCTTCAGTCAGTAACTTCTGCTCTTTCTGCTCCACAAAGCTTGAGTAGTTTCCTACATATCTATCTAAAGAATGTTTGGTTAAGTCGAGCGTTATGGTTGCTACCTTATCGAGGAAATAACGGTCGTGACTAACAATTATCAAGGCACCACTGTAATTAACCAGATAGTTTTCTAACCAGGCAATGGTTTCAATATCCAGGTGGTTGGTCGGCTCATCCAAAACCAAGAGATTTGGCTTTTCAAGGAGCATTTTGGCTAGGGCTAATCTTGTATTTTGACCTCCAGAAAGCTCAGCAATTTTCATCTGCCACATAGACTCATCAAACTTAAAACCATTTAAAATGGCGCGAATATCAGCTTCATAGGTAAATCCTCCAGCCTGACGGAATTCTTCAGATAGACGATCGTAGTCTGACATGAGCTTATCGAGTTCTGCACCTGTCTTTTCCCCCATCTCTAGCTCCATTTGGCGAAGTTGTCTTTCAGTAGTACGTAAGTCATCAAAGACGTGAAGCATCTCGTCATAGATAGTATTTTCGGATTCAAATCGACTATCCTGTGCTAAGTAAGAAAGGGAAATATCTTTTTTCTTATTAATCTCACCAGAAGTTGGCTCTTCTTCCCCGACTAATATCTTTAATAGTGTCGACTTACCTGCTCCATTTTTACCAACGAGAGCAATACGATCTCTTTCATCTACTTGTAGATTAATATTTTCAAATAGAACATCGCCCGCAAAAGAACGTTCGATTTTATTAGCTTGTAAAATAATCATGTAACTATTTTACTATCTTTTTCTGTTTTTAACAATTCAAATAAAAAAAGTTCGAGCTTTAAACTCGAACTTTTAGATATTAATAACCAATACCACCACGGAATGTACGTGCCATATCTTTTAAGTTATAGTTCTTAGAAGATGTGTCGATTGTCCATTTACCGTCTTTCTTAGTCATCTTGATTTCGTAACCTTCTTTTTGCATATTATCGCTAGTATCAAGAGGAGTTGAATCAAATTGACTTGGTGCATTTTCTAAAATGTACTTCTCACCAGCTTTCATAGCTTCTGAGTAGCTGCTGTATTTACCTTTGTTTTCGTCGTAGAATTTACGGCTCAATTCATGGACATTCAAGTTATCCAAGTCGATTGTTTCAGGTCTTACATAGATAACTGCATAGTCTGGCAAGTAAGTTTTTACTTTGTAATCAACTTTTGCTCGTTTTGCATTTGCTTTGATATATGCTTCTGCAAATGTACGAAGTTCAGAATCAGATGGTTTGTAGTTGTAGAATCCTTTACCGAATGACTCAATAAATTTCTTGATAAATTCTTCTCTGTCAGCCTTCACATCGTTTGTAATAAGGTCAGAAGATCTTGAAGATTTTTTATCATCTGACTTCTTGTCGTCAGATTTCTTATCGTCTGATTTCTTATCATCTGACTTTTTATCTTCAAGTGCAACGATTTGAGTTTTATCATTAGTAAAGCTTACGTTTGATGCACCACCAGTGTTTTCACCATCTAGGTAAACAGCATCAACATAATTTTTCATAGCTTCTTTAGCTTCATCAATAGTATCTTCGTATTGACTTGGATCAACCTTGATAGCTACGTCATTTTTACCTTTTTTATTTTCTTTTACATCATCGTAAAAGCTCGGTGCAAAGTGAAGTTCATATTTTGCATCTTTATTAACTTCATAAACTACATAACCAGCAACACTCTTGCCTTTAGAGAGGCTATCTCCGTATGACATAAATTTTGTTTTACTGTCTGACTCATAAATTTGAATCGGTTCAACTTTTTCGTCTTTTTCGTTATAAAGTGCAATATCTTGGCTAGTAAAGCTAAACTGTTTATCACGATTGTTTTTAATCTCAACTTGAAGAGCAAGATAATGTGAATTTGAATCTTCATCTTTAGGAAGGACATACATACCGTCTTTAACAGAAACTTCAAAGTTTGAGTTAGATGCAGTACCATTATCACTTGCTTTCTTACTATTTCCACAAGCTACCAATGCTAAAGCAGTCAAAACTAAAGCAGAATGCTTAAGAACTTTTTTCATAATAGAAAATCTCCTTTTTTTATTTATTATATTGTACCATACAGTCAAAAATTTTCAAACCAGAAACAGGAAATCGCTTTTAAAAATATTGTAAATTTTTAAATATAATAAATATCTACTCATTCTATGATTAAAATGAAACTTAAATTCAAAGAACTGAGCCACGCTAACGTTTTACTAAAACTTTAAATCGTGGTATAATGAAGGCGATTAGATTATATATTAAAGGAGATATCTTATGACTTACCAAGAAAACTACCAAAAATGGGTTGATTTCGCTGACCTACCAGATTACCTTCGTCGTGATTTGGAAAACATGGATGAAAAAACTAAAGAAGATGCCTTCTACACAAATCTTGAATTCGGTACTGCTGGTATGCGTGGTTTGATTGGTGCTGGTACAAACCGCATTAATATCTACGTTGTTCGCCAAGCAACTGAAGGTTTGGCTCGCTTGATTGAATCAAAAGGTGGAAACGAAAAAGAACGTGGTGTTGCCATCGCTTATGATAGCCGTCACTTCTCTCCAGAATTTGCCTTTGAATCAGCAGCAGTTCTTGCAAAACACGGTATTAAATCTTATGTTTTTGAAAGTCTCCGTCCAACTCCAGAGCTTTCATTTGCTGTTCGCCACCTCAACTGCTTTGCAGGTATCATGATTACTGCTAGCCACAACCCAGCTCCATTTAACGGATATAAGGTATATGGTGAAGACGGTGGTCAAATGCCTCCACACGATGCAGACGCTTTGACTACCTACATCCGTGCTATCGACAATCCTTTCGCTGTTGAAGTTTCGGATGTGGAAGCTGAAAAAGCTTCTGGATTAATTGAAGTCATCGGTGAAGCTATTGATGCTGAATACCTTAAAGAAGTCAAAGATGTCAACATCAACCCTGCCTTGATCGAAGAATTTGGTAAAGACATGAAGATTGTCTACACCCCTCTTCACGGTACTGGTGAAATGTTGGCTCGTCGTGCTCTTGCTCAAGCAGGATTTGATTCTGTTCAAGTCGTTGAAGCTCAAGCAACTCCAGACCCAGACTTCTCTACTGTTAAATCTCCAAACCCAGAAAGCCAAGCAGCCTTTGCCCTTGCTGAAGAACTTGGTCGTCAAGTTGGTGCAGATGTTCTTGTGGCAACTGACCCTGATGCTGACCGTGTCGGTGTTGAAGTCCTTCAAAAAGATGGTAGCTACCTTAACCTTTCAGGGAATCAAATCGGTGCTATCATGGCTAAATACATCTTGGAAGCTCATAAAAATGCTGGAACTCTTCCTGAAAATGCAGCCCTATGTAAATCAATCGTATCAACTGACTTGGTAACGAAGATTGCTGAAAGCTACGGCGCAACTATGTTCAACGTCTTGACTGGTTTCAAATTTATCGCTGAAAAAATTCAAGAATTTGAAGAAAAACACAATCACACTTACATGATGGGATTTGAAGAAAGCTTCGGTTACTTGATTAAACCATTCGTACGTGATAAAGATGCCATCCAAGCAGTCCTTGTCGTTGCTGAACTTGCTGCCTACTACCGTTCTCGAGGTTTGACACTTGCTGACGGTATCGAAGAAATTTACAAAGAATACGGCTACTACGCAGAAAAAACCATCTCTGTAACTCTCTCAGGTGTCGATGGTGCTGAGCAAATCAAAGCGATTATGGCTAAATTCCGCAACAATGCTCCAAAAGAATGGAACGCAACAGAAATCACAGTCGTAGAAGACTTCAAAGCACAAACTTCTACTGCCGCTGATGGTACTGTAACAGCCTTGACGACTCCTCCAAGTGATGTCTTGAAATACACACTTGCTGATGGTTCATGGATTGCAGTTCGTCCTTCCGGTACTGAACCAAAAATCAAGTTCTACATTGCTGTTGTTGGAGAAAGCAACGAAGATTCACAAGCTAAGATTGCTAATATCGAAGCTGAAATAAATGCCTTTGTAAAATAAGATATTAAAAGATGAGATAAGATTGTCTCATCTTTTTTCCGTATCAAATCTAAGCATTTTTAAAGACTTTATGGCATACTAGATTTAAAAGAAAGCGAGGAAAACTCATGGAACAATTTTTAGAAAACATTAAAGATCTTGAAGTTACAACTGTTGCGCGTGCCCAAGAAGCTCTTGATAAAAAAGAAACTGCTACATTCTTTATCGGCCGCAAAACTTGCCCTTACTGCCGTAAATTTGCTGGCACTTTGGCTGGTGTGGTAGCTGAAACCAAAGCACACATCTATTTCATCAATAGTGAAGAACCAAGTCAACTTGAAGCACTACAAGATTTCCGTTCACGCTATGAAATCCCAACTGTACCAGGATTTGTTCATGTTGAAAATGGAGAGATTAAGGTCCGTTGCGATTCTTCTATGTCAGCTCAAGAAATCAAAGAATTTGCTGGATTGTAAAAAACCACTCGATTGAGTGGTTTTTGTGTTTTCTAAATTAATACTTGTTAAGTAATTCTTGTACCATTTTATGAAGTTCTTCAATTCTTTCAGCCTGCTTCTCAACTAAACGCCTTTGCATAACCAATTCATTCTGTAGTTGTTCTAATTTGGATTCTTCATTAGAATTTTCTTTAACAAAAAAATTTGTTAAGGCGCTAGTCAGCATCCCAATCGTTCCTATACCCACTAGCATTAAGATTATTGCTAACCATTTCCCAAATACCGAATTTGGGACTATATCACCATAACCAACAGTTGTTACTGTAACAATAGCCCACCAAAGACTATCTGAAAAAGCCTTCTCCTCAACAACTGATAAGATTGAGCTTCCAACAAATACAATAAATACATTGACATATAAGATATAAAGCAAGCCATTCGTTCGCAGTAAACTACTAGCTTTTCTTTCTAATTTTCCACTTAAACCAATTATTCTTAATAACCTTGTAAGTTTAACTAATTTTGTTAATTTTGCTAAACGAAAAATACGTCCCAAACGAAAAACTGTAAAAATAGCATTTAATGGAAGAATTGCTAATAAATCAAAAACATTATCAATAATGAAACGAAATTTTTTTACTAGTAAAGAAATGCCATAGATAATCCACTATAAACACTATCCAAATCATTAAATCAATAATATTGTAAGGTGGATTATCCAAATCTATAACATCCATAAATCCCAAAATAACTAGCATCACAGATATCAATGCTAATAATAATATGGTTGTGTCATAGTAATCTTCAAATTTCCAAGTCTTTTTCAATTTATATTTCTCCATCATAATCGCTTATTAAATTATTATAGCATAAATTAAAAACTAAGATTCATTAAAAATGAACACCATTAGGTGTTCATTTTTATATATCCGTTAAAGGTGTTGCAGTGTCTGGAGATGTATCGTAAACTTGAAAGTCTACTCCTACTCCTAGATCTGCTTGAGCTAACTGATTGACCATGGTCATGTGGGCTAGCTCCTTGATATTATTCTCTTTAGATAGATGTCCTAGGTAAATCTTCTTGGTACGATTACCTAGTGTGCGAATCATGGCGTCTGCTCCATCTTCATTTGAGAGGTGGCCAAGGTCAGACAGGATGCGTTGCTTGAGTC
This sequence comes from Streptococcus sp. CF4-3, assembly GCF_024295385.1. Classification (NCBI taxonomy): domain Bacteria; kingdom Bacillati; phylum Bacillota; class Bacilli; order Lactobacillales; family Streptococcaceae; genus Streptococcus; species Streptococcus sp. CF4-3. The sequence goes on from NZ_JANCPN010000006.1 coordinate 42,489, forward strand.
GCCAAGCATAAGTTCCTGCTCTCAGGATTTCCACATCATGATTAGACTCAATCAAGTAACCATCTGCATTCTCGACAATGCCAGCCATACGGTCACTAACATAGCCTGTATCCGTCAGCATAACAAAGCTCTTGTCATCCTTCATAAAACGATAGAATTGGGGAGCAACTGCATCATGGCTAACTCCAAAACTCTCAATGTCGATATCTCCAAATGTTTTAGTTTTTCCCATTTCAAAGATATGCTTTTGTGAAGAGTCAACTTTACCTAGATACTTACTATTTTCCATAGCTTGCCAGGTCTTTTCATTGGCGTAAAGATCCATGCCATACTTACGAGCTAAAACTCCAACACCATGTATATGGTCAGCATGCTCATGCGTAATCAAAATAGCATCCAAATCTTCTGGTTTACGATTGATTTCACCTAATAAGCTTGTAATTTTTTTACCAGATAAACCGGCATCCACTAAAATCTTTTTCTTGGGGGTTTCTAGATAGAAGGAATTTCCACTAGAACCCGATGCTAAAATACTATATTTAAAGCCTGTTTCACTCATTCTAGTCTTCTACTTCATCCTCCCATACTTCTTCTTTTACAGCATCATTATCATAAGGAAGAACAATGGTAAAGGTAGAACCCTTACCGTATTCACTCTTGGCCCAGATAAATCCATTGTGTTGCTTGATGATTTCTTTTGCTATCGCAAGACCTAAACCAGTGCCACCTTGGGCACGGCTTCTAGCCTTATCAACCCTGTAGAAACGGTCAAAAATCTTCGGTAAATCTTCTTTAGGAATTCCAAGTCCTTGATCCGAAATAGATAAAATCATCTGGTCATCAGTGGTTTTCATACTAACCGTAATTTTTCCACCATCAGGCGAATACTTGATGGCATTGTTAAGAATATTATCGATTACCTGAGTCATCTTGTCTGTATCAATTTCAATCCAGACCGATGTAATCGGATAATCTCGAACCAACTCATATTTTTTTTCTTGATCCTGGGCTCGTATCTTATCGAAACGGTTTAGGATAAACGTAATGAAAGCTGTAAAGTTAATCAATTCAACATCTAAATGACTAGTTGCATTATCAATGCGTGATAGATGCAAGAGGTCCGTTACCATTCGCATCATACGGTTGGTCTCATTTAGAGATACTTTGATGAAATCAGGAGCAACAGGTTCATATAATGCACCCTCATCCAAGGCCTCTAGGTAAGATTTGACACTGGTCAATGGAGTTCGCAATTCATGACTAACGTTGGAAACGAAAAGCCTTCTCTCGCGCTCTTCCTTCTCTTGTTCAGTCGTATCATGTAGAACTGCTACCAAACCAGAGATAAAGCCAGATTCTCTACGAATCAAGGCAAAACGCACACGCAAACTAATATACTCCCCATTTACATTTTGGGAATAAATCATCATTTCAGGACTTTGAGTAATCAAGTCTCTGAGTTCATACTCATCTTCAATCTTGAGCAACTCTAAAATGTTTTGATTGAGCGCGTCATCACTTTCAACCCCAAGTTGTCTTTTAGCCATATCGTTAATCATAGTGATTTGACCACGACGATTGGTTGCAAGAACCCCATCAGTCATGTATGATAGGATACTATGCAATCTTTTACTTTCCTGCTCAAGGTTTTCTTGAGTTAGACGAATAACTTCAGACAAATCATTTAGATTATTGGTAATATTGGTTATTTCAGTATTCCCCTGCATATCTAATACCTGAGAATAATCACCAGCAATTAAATCTTTAATCTTTTGATTTAACTGTTTGAGTCGAATATTATCTCTACGGCCTTCAAGCAAGAGAAAGCTAACAAGCATGATGAAACCAAGTAATATGAGTACAAAGACGAAATCTCTGGTTAAAATTGTTTGTTTAATTATATCAATCATTATTTCTCATATAATAACCCACACCACGACGAGTTAAGATATATTCAGGTCTACTTGGTGTGTCTTCAATCTTCTCACGTAGACGTCTAATGGTAACATCGACAGTACGAACATCACCAAAATAATCATAACCCCAAACAGTCTCAAGGAGGTGTTCACGGGTAATAACTTGACCAAGATGAGAAGCTAAGTGATGCAACAACTCAAACTCTCTGTGAGTTAAGTCCAATTCTTCTCCATATTTTTTGGCTACATAAGCATCTGGAAGAATCTCTAAATCTCTAATTTGAAGACTTTGCAATTTAGTATCTTCCTCTTGGTTGTCAACTGCAACTAACTCCGTACGACGAAGAAGAGCCTTAACACGCGCTTGTAGCTCACGGTTTGAAAATGGCTTGGTCACATAATCATCTGCACCAAGTTCAAGACCAATAACCTTGTCAAACTCACTATCTTTTGCTGAAAGCATGATAATTGGAACACTACTTGTCTTGCGAATTGTTTTAGCCACTTCAAGACCATCAATTTCTGGAAGCATCAAATCCAAGATAATAATATCTGGTTTCTCAGCCTCAAACAATTCAATCGCTTCACGTCCATTAAAGGCTGTAACAACTTCATAGCCTTCCTTGGTCATATTAAACTTAATAATATCTGAGATTGGTTTTTCATCATCTACAATCAATATTTTTTTCATATAGTCACCTTTTTCCTTGTATCAATTATACCAAAAAATTGCAAAGAAGACACGCAAGACTAGTGGTCAGCATCTTTTTGAATACTCTTGCCAAATTTTTTGTTGAGGTTTTGCTAGTGGGTAGAGGTCAAAATCTTCAGGAGTTAACCAAACTACCTCTTTATCACAATATTCTTTGCTATCAACTACTTGCCCGGATAGGATTCGTACATGCCACTTTCGATGGCTAAAGATATGTTTGACTTCTTCGAAATGACTATCCTGCCACTCAACTTCTAAATCATAATCCTGCTCAAAACTTTCTTGCGGTGATGGCCCAAGTTGAATAGATGGTTCAGCTACCTGATTAAAGAGATTTAGTTCTTCATTTTTCGAAAATTCATCTACCTCAATCAAGGGAAAATGCCAAAATCCAGCAAGTAACTTTTCACTTTCATTCTTTTCTAGTAAAAACTGTCCTTTAGCATTTTGAACAACTAAAGCATTAAGATAGACGGGAACTGGCTTTTTCTTTGCCGCTTTAATCGGATAGCAATCCATTGTTCCATTTTTATAGGCAGCACTAAAATCTTTAACTGGACTATCTTCTGGCTTCGGATTAACGGGTGCCTCAATATCTGAACCCAAATCCATCAAGGCTTGATTGAAATCACCTGGACGTTCTGGATCAATCAAAATTTCCATCATAGCTTGAAATATCTTGCGATTACTTGGATTACCAATGTCGTGATTGACTTCAAATAAACGAGCCAAAACACGCATGACATTCCCATCAACTGCTGGTTGTGGTAGATTAAAGGCAATACTTGAAATAGCTCCGGCTGTATAGGGACCTATCCCTTTCAAGCTTGAAATACCTTCGTAAGTTGAAGGAAATTCTCCATTTAATTCATTCATAATCTGCTGAGCTGCAGTTTGCATATTGCGAACACGCGAATAATATCCAAGACCTTCCCAAACCTTTAATAAACGTTCTTCAGGTGCATTTGCTAAAGTCTCTACAGTTGGAAAGCTTTCTAAAAAACGTTCATAATAGGGAATAACTGTATCAACTCTGGTCTGCTGCAACATGATTTCAGATACCCAGATATGGTATGGATTTTTAGTCCTTCTCCAAGGTAGGTCCCGCTTATTTTCATCATACCAAGCTAAAAGTTTTTGACGGAAAGAGAGAATTTTCTCCTCTTCCCATATGGTCACACCGTATTTCTCCAAATCTAACATATATCTAGTATAGCATATCCTTATAGGATACTCAAAAAATGAAAATTGTCCTTGTTTTGGTATCAGCTCTCTTATCATACCTGACTATAAGTCATATCTCTACTCTTTCTGTTATTTTCTATGATTTTTTGATATAATGACTCTTGAATGATTCTTTAAAAGGAGATATCCATGCGTTTTAATCAATTTAGTTATTATCCCGTTACACCCCAACAAGCTTTACAAGAATTATCTGAGCTCGGATTCAAGCTTGATCTTTCAGCTTCACATAAAGAACAGTTTGAAGCTTTTATTAGGACTTGTTTTTTTAATTACACAAATACGGATTATCCCCTTACTACTTTAGCAGTTGATAAAGAAACAGATTTACTCACTTTCTTCAATTCAGACCTTGAATTGACAGCAGAAATTTTCTACACTGTTGCCTTTCAATTGCTTGGATTCAGTTACTTAGTAGACTTTGAAGATGGTCTTGCTTTTCACAAAGAAACAGCGTTTCCGATCGTTTACGGAGATTTAATCGACAATTTCTACCAGCTTTTAAATACACGCACTAAAAAAGGGAACACCCTTATCGATCAGTTAGTTAGTGATGGTCTTATTCCTGAGGACAATAACTATCACTACTTCAATGGCAAGAGTTTGGCAACCTTCAATACTAACAATGTCATTCGTGAAGTAGTTTATGTAGAGACTCGTGTTGATTCTGATAAAGATGGTCTACCTGACCTCATCAAGGTAAATATCATTCGTCCAGCATACAATGGAAAGATTCCAGCTGTCATGACAGCAAGTCCATACCATCAAGGAACCAATGACAAAGCAAGCGATAAGGCTCTCTATAAGATGGAAGCCGAACTAGAAGTCAAGGAACCACATGAAATTACGTTAGAAAATCCAACCCTGGACTTGGTTGAACCAGTTGGGGATGCTGAACTTGTTTCTGAAGCTGAAGAAAAACTCACTCATATCAATAGCAGCTACACACTTAACGACTACTTCCTTCCAAGAGGTTTTGCCAATATCTACGTATCAGGTCTTGGTACCAAAGATTCACAAGGTCAGATGACTAACGGAGATTACCGTCAAGTTGAAGCTTATAAGAATGTTATCGATTGGCTAAATGGTCGTTGTCGTGCCTTTACGGATCATAGTCGTAAACGTCAAGTAAAAGCTGATTGGTCAAATGGTAAAGTGGCAACTACTGGTCTTTCTTACCTAGGAACAATGTCTAACGGCCTTGCTACTACAGGAGTTGATGGTTTAGAAGTCATTATTGCTGAAGCAGGTATCTCATCATGGTACAACTATTACCGTGAAAATGGTCTTGTGACAAGCCCAGGCGGCTATCCTGGAGAGGACTTCGATTCATTAGATGAATTAACTTATTCTCGTAATCTATTAGCTGGTGACTTTATTCGTGGAAACGAGGCTCATAAAGCTTCCATAGAAGAACACAAGAAAAATCTAGACCGTAAAACTGGAGATTATAACCAATTTTGGCATGACAGAAACTACCTTCTTAATGCTAAAAAGGTTAAGGCTGAAGTTGTCTTTACTCACGGTTCGCAAGACTGGAATGTAAAACCACTTCATGTCTATCAAATGTTCAATGCTCTTCCAAGCAATATTAAGAAACATCTCTTTTACCATAACGGCGCTCATGTTTATATGAACAACTGGCAGTCTATTGATTTCCGTGAATCCATGAATGCCCTTTTGACACAGAAATTATTGGGTCAAAGCACTAACTACCAACTTTCAAGTGTCGTTTGGCAAGACAATACTGCTCCTCAAACTTGGCTGTCACTTGAAGATTTTGGAAATCAAACTGACCATAAAACTTTCTCTTTAGGTACTGAGGAAGCTGTCATTGAAAATCATTACCAAGATTCTGACTTCGAACGATTTGGAAAGACTTACCAAACCTTTAACAATGAACTTTATCAAGGTAAGGTGAATCAGATTACCATTGATCTTCCAGTGACTGAAGATCTTCATATCAATGGTCGTGTTAAACTAAACCTTCGTCTCAAGTCAAGTACCAATAAAGGTCTTCTCTCTGCTCAACTTCTCGAACTTGGTCAAAAGAAATACCTTCAACCTTATCCTGGAGTCTTGGCTGCTCGTACTATTGATAATGGTCGTTACCATATGCTGGAAAACCTTTGCGAGCTACCATTTACTCCAAATGCTCAACGTGTTATCACCAAAGGCTATCTCAATCTTCAAAATCGTCATGATTTATTAAAAATTGAAGAAGTTAAACCAGATGAATGGATGGAATTCCAATTTGAATTACAGCCAACTATTTATAAACTAAAAGAAGGCGATGCTCTCCGACTTGTTCTTTATACTACTGACTTTGAAATTACTGTCCGTGACAATACTGACTATCAATTAACTGTAGACCTTGCTCAGTCTAGTCTCGAAATTCCTTATCAAAAGTAGTTCGTTAATCAGAAAACCCGTGATAAAAATATCACGGGTTCTTTTACTCTTATTTTTTTTCTTCGGCTTGTTTCTTCATTCTCGCAAGTCTCAATGAACGATTGGGATTGAGGCGATTAAAAAGTTCTTCTAATTTCTTTTCATTCCAGACGTCTGCTGCAGAAACAAAATTTCCATCAGCATCTCGGAAAGATATTGGTTTATCACCCATAGCTATCTCCTAGTCTACAAATTCAAACTCAAATTTTCCAATACGGACAAGGTCGCCGTCCTTAGCACCACGAGCACGAAGAGCTTCATCAACTCCCATACCACGCAACTGACGCGCAAATTTCATGACAGACTCATCACGGTCAAAGTTAGTCATATTAAAGAGTTTCATGAGTTTTTCACCTGAAAGAACCCAAGTTGCATCATCGTCACGACCAATCTCAAATGGTTTTTCTTCTTCATCGAAGCCGTAATATGCTTCTTCTTCCATTTCTGATTCGTCATAAAGAAGGAATTCTGGCGTTTTATCAAGAAGCTCAGCCGTTGCATCTAATAGAGGTGCAAGACCTTGCTTAGTCAAACCTGAAATTGGAAAGATTGGCGGTAATTCTTCAAATTCATCATAATTAGCAGCCAATTTTTTCTTGAATTCTTCAAGGTTTTCCTGACTCTCAGGCATATCCATTTTATTAGCAACAATAATCTGTGGACGCTCCATAAGACGAAGGTTATAAGATTCAAGTTCCTTGTTGATTGCTAGATAGTCCTCGTAAGGATCACGTCCTTCGCTAGCTGACATGTCAATGATATGCAGGATAACGCGAGTACGCTCGATATGGCGAAGGAACTGAGTTCCTAGTCCAACACCTTGGCTAGCACCTTCAATCAATCCAGGAAGGTCTGCAACGGCAAAGGATTCACCGGACTGGGTACGGACCATACCAAGATTTGGCACAATTGTCGTAAAGTGGTAGGCACCAATTTTTGGCTTAGCAGAGGTAATCACGCTAAGGAGTGTTGATTTACCTACAGATGGGAAACCAACTAAACCTACATCCGCAAGGATTTTAAGTTCTAACTGTAATTCACGTTCTTGACCAGGTTCTCCGTTTTCTGAGATTTCTGGCGCAGGATTTTTAGGTGTTGCAAAACGGATATTTCCTCGACCACCACGACCTCCATGCGCCACGATGAACTCTTGTCCGTTCTCTATCAAATCAGTGAGAACTTTTCCAGTCTCCGCATCACGCACAGTTGTCCCTTGAGGTACACGGACAATTAAATCTTCTGCCCCTCTACCATGCATTCCTTTTGTCATCCCTTTTTCACCTGATTGGGCCTTGAAATGACGATTGTAACGGAAGTCCATAAGGGTGCGCAAGCCTTCGTCTACAACGAAAACAACGTTACCACCACGTCCTCCATCACCACCCCAAGGTCCTCCGTTAGGGACATATTTTTCACGACGAAAGGCAACCATGCCATCGCCACCATTACCAGCCTTTACTTTAATCTTGGCTGTGTCTAAAAACATACTCATATTCTCTTCTCACTTTAAAAAGGGCTGGGAAAATCCCAGTCACCAACTAATACAATTTGATCCTCTAACCAGTATTTTAAAATCTACTGAATACACCAATTGCAGTTGCAAAAATACCGGCTAAAGTAACAAACAACATGATTAATACGACAAACATTGTAAGTTTTTCAAAGAATGTTTTTTTACGTTTACCATTATCACCGAATGCCATGTTTTCTCCTTTACTCTAATATTAATACTCATCAGATACAGGAGCGATTGCCCACAAAATTAAGTAAGCAACAATGCCTGCCCCATAACAGAAAGCCAAAACTCCCCAAATAACACGCACGATTGTAGGGTCAATATCAAAATAATGTGCTAAACCAGCGCATACACCACCGATTTTTTGATCTCTACCACTTCTCATAAATTTCTTTTGCATATTTTTATTTCCTTTCTTTGATTTGATTAATCATTTAAATATTTTCTTAAATTTCTTAATTGTTTTCTAGATGCCTTAAGCATACGCTTCGAACCTTTAACTGGCATAGTAACAGCCTGTTGCGGAATATAGAAGACTGTCTTTAAAATACGTTTTGTAACCGGTTCGTCAGCCCCTGTTTCTTTGGCAAAATTATTTGAAATAATGACGTCTAGATAAAATTCATGGACTCTTCTACCAAAATTCTCAGCAGAAATTTCATATAATTTTTCAGCCAAGTGTTTTTCATCCATTGACGGTGTAGCAAGTAAAGCCTCAAGAATCGCTCCTGCCAAGTCCCTTTCCTCATAATAAAGGGTTCCAAACATTTTATCATTGATGAGATTATCCAAATAAGGATTACCATGGGCAATAACAGGTGTCTTACTAGCTAAACTTTCCAGATAAGTCAATCCCTGAGTCTCACTTGTAGAAGCCGATATGAAGAAATCAGCTGCCTTATAATAGAGTGCCGTCTCATTTGGCGGAATCATACCTGTAAAGATAACAGAATCTCGAATTTTTAAATCTTCTGCTTGCTCCTTAAGGTTGTCTAAATAAGGTCCATCTCCAGCTACAACCAGTTTAACATTTGGTTCTTCTTTTAGGACATCTGGTAAAGCTTTAAGAACTGCTTGAATATTCTTCTCGTAAGAAACTCGAGAAAGACTTAGAAGCATCTTTTCGTCTTGTTGGATCCCTAGTTTATCCCTTAAGTCACTAATGTGTTCAGGACCAATCTCAGGGCGTTCAAATTTGGCAAGTTCAATTCCAGTAGGAATGACACGCTTTTCAACTTTTACCTTATAGTCAGATAAAAGGTCGCGTACAATTTCACTCGGGCAAATAACCCCATCAACATCATGCAAAAAACCTCGAACAAGATATTTGACCATACTTGGACGAATCAACATTCCCTTAGCAATATAGTGAACATAATCCTCGTACTGGGTATGATATGTATGAATGACTGGAATTTTCAGTTCTCGAGCAATCCAAATCCCCAATAAACCAAGAGAAAACTCAGTTTGGGTATGAATGATATCGAGTTTGTATTGTTTAGCAATCTCAAGAGCTTTCGTAAATCCACGGTAAGCGAAACGACGGTCTTTAAAGGCAAAGAAAGGAACACTAGGAATACGGATAATCTGCCAGTCTTCATAACGATTGACATCCTTATCGGTTGTCGTGAAGATAAAGACTGCATGCCCTTGCTTTTCAAGCTCTGTTTTTAAGGTTCGAATACTGGTTGCAACACCCGAAACCTGTGGGAAATAAGTATCTGTAAATAATCCAATTCGCATATACTACCTCATTTTTTTCCTAAAGCCGCTTGCTCCCGATAGAATTTTAGCCATATTTCAAGGAGATGCTCCTCTGAGTATTCTCTTGAAATAGCCTTGGCCTTTTCTTTTAACTCTTTCAAATCTTCTGGATGCTCTCTATATTCCATAATAGCGTGTTTCATCTCTTCCACATCGGTGGTTGGTCTGTAATTGCCTTCTAGAATCACCTTATAAAGATCTAAGTCCCGAAGCATAATGGGAGCTTCACAACTCGCAGCTTCTAGAATGGTCATCGGAAAGAGCTCGTTATAGCTAGGAAGTAAGAACAAATCTGCCAAAGCATAGAGTTCTCTCATCCGTTCTGGCTCAACAATTCCAGGGAAAATCAGATTCTCTGGTGGATTATCCATGATTTTTTTATAACGTTCATAACCATCGGTTATCCCACCAAATGAGAAACCTCCAGCCCAAATAAAGGTGATGTCCGGTAGTTCCTCAGCAAGAGTGATGAAATCATCGATTCCCTTACGTTTCTGAACCTGCCCAGCTCCTACTACTACAAATTGATTGTCACTCAACCCCATATCTTGTCGAAGTTGACTTACTTTTTCTGCAGAAAGTGGGTGCCATTTTTCTTTGTTAACAAAGTTAGGGATATAGGTCACTTTTTCACGAGGAATACTAGCTGCAACCAAATCTTCGATAAAAGTAGGATTAACCACGACCAAGTGTTCCATACGGTCATAAAAAGAAAACACATAGCGCTTAACAATCCCTTTTAGAAAGAATGGAATCTTCAAACTACCTTCTAAGGTGTCAGGCAAGAAGTGGACATAACCAATCCTACGACCTGAACGCTTCTTTTGAAAAGTTGACAGATAATAAGGAAGGTCGATTGTATGAAAATGAGTAACATCAGCTTCTACAGGAAGATTCTCCGTTACAATTAGTTGGTCTTTCGCATCACGTTTCAAAAGTTGCACAAGTTCACGGTAAGCTCCAGAAACACCTTGTCCTGCTACCTTTTCACTCGAACTTAGCATGTTGATGCGTAATTTCTCTTTTTCCATACTATCCATTATATCATTTTATTGAAAGAAAATCAGCAAATTAAAAAAGAGATAGCATAAAAGCTAGGGAATTTCCTAACACTTATACTATTTCTTTTTTATATCATTCTATTTAATACCTAAAGCGATACGTGCATAGCGACTCATTTTTTCAACCGTCCAAGCTGGATACCAAACTAATTTCACTTCAACGTTAGTAACTTCTGGTACATCTGTCATAGCATCATAAATTTGATCTGTCAAGAGGTCTGCTAATGGACAACCCATAGTCGTTAAGGTCATATCAATCTCAGTATCACCGGTATCACCATCAAATCGAATCTCATAAATCAGACCTAGGTTGACGATATCGATTCCTAATTCTGGGTCGATAACTTCTTCTAATGCAGATAAGATTTTCGTTTTGATAGTTTCAATTTGCTCTTCTGTATAAGCCATGTGTAATCCTCCAATTTTAATCTTCGATAAAGTCACGAAGTGGTTTACTACGACTAGGCTGGCGAAGTTTTCTCAATGCTTTTGCCTCAATCTGACGAATACGCTCACGAGTGACATTGAAGACTTTACCAACATCTTCTAGAGTACGCATTTTACCATCATCGAGACCAAAACGAAGACGAAGAACATTTTCTTCACGATCTGTAAGAGTATCCAAAACTTCATCCAACTGCTCGCGCAAGACGATGCGAGTTGTGTAATCAACTGGATTTTCAATCACTTCATCTTCGATAAAGTCACCAAGATGGCTATCATCTTCTTCACCAATAGGCGTTTCTAGAGAAACTGGTTCTTGAGCAATCTTAAGGATTTCACGAACCTTATCAGGCGTCATATCCATTCGTTCAGCAATTTGCTCAGGAGTAGGGTCTTGTCCCAACTCTTGAAGAAGATTACGTTGTTCACGAACAAGCTTGTTGATAGTTTCCACCATGTGAACCGGGATACGGATGGTACGAGCTTGGTCAGCAATGGCACGTGTAATAGCCTGACGGATCCACCAAGTTGCATAAGTTGAGAATTTGAACCCTTTAGAGTAGTCAAATTTATCAACGGCTTTCATAAGCCCCATGTTACCCTCTTGGATTAAGTCAAGGAATTGCATGCCACGTCCAACATAGCGTTTCGCGATAGACACAACCAAACGAAGGTTAGCTTCTGCTAGACGTTGCTTAGCTTCAACATCGCCTGCTTCAACAGCAAGAGCTAATTCTTTTTCTTCTTCGTTAGTAAGAAGAGGTACAACACCGATTTCCTTCAAGTACATACGAACAGGGTCATTGACTTTGGCAGATGTTGAACCAATTAAGTCTTCATCGCTAAGTTCTGGTTCTTCCTCTGTACTTAAAACACGTTCACTCGGATTTCCTTCGTTATCAGTGATTGCAATACCTGCATCTTGAATTCGTTGCAAAAGATTCTCAATACCTTCTACATCAAGAGCAAAAGGAATTACAAGGACATTGTTAATTTCATCATCTGTCGCAGTACCAGTTTTCTTATGGTTACGAATAAATTCTGCAACTTGGACATCAAAAGTTGTTACTTCTTTTTGTTTTTTTGCCATTCTTACTCCATTCTTCTTTTTTGGGCAATTAAGCGTTCAAGCTCTTCTAAAGCAGCATCTGTGTCGCCTACATGACTAGCTTCCTGAACTTTCTTTTTAATTTGCAAGTTTTGTTGATTCAAAAGAGCACGATTACGAGACTCCTCCACTTCCTTTAATTCTTCTGGAGACATTTCAGAAGGTAGATCCAAGGCTAACACTTGGTACCAAGCATTTTCCACTTCTCTAGTCTGATTTGCCAAGTCTTCAGAAGAAATCGAACCATTATCAATCAAGAGTCCATACAAGGTCTGAAACTCTGGAGTTTCAAATACAAAATCATCTCTCAAACGATAATCATTCAACACAAGGGGGTGCTCCATCATACGATAAAGAATATGTGCTTCAGCTCTCATGACTGCCGTCAATTGTTTAGAAACCGACATAGTAATTGGTGTCGGATTAACAACCTGCTTCACTTTTTCTTGTCTTTGTCTGACACGACTTTCGTTGATAATGTGCTCAACTTGTTGATAATCAAAAGATGGTAAATGATCCGTCAACAAATGAATATAGGTGTTCTGGGCTGTGATAGAAGGTTCTTTGACGATAAGAGGTGCAATTTTCTCGATAAAATCAATCTGTGCTTGAAGATTTTCACTATTACTTGGTTTGTAATGATGAATGTAAAACTCAATCGGACTGATTCTAGTATTGGATAAAAGATAAGCCAAATCATCTGGAGAATTCTTTTGTAAATACTCATCAGGATCCATTGCATCAGGAATCTGGACAACTTGTACAGGTAGATCTTTAAGCTCATCCAAAGCTTTAGCAGTTGCAGCTTGTCCTGCCTTATCACCGTCATAAGTGATAATCACTTTTTTTGTAAAGCGTTTGAGATGTTCGACGTGTTCCGCAGTCAAGGCCGTTCCCATGGAAGCTACTGCATTTTCAATACCAGCACGGTAGGCTGCAATAACATCCATAAAGCCTTCCATCAGATAAATTTCAGGAGCTTTACCTGAGCCTTTTTTTACCCTATCCAAATGATATAATTCGTAACTCTTGTTAAAAATCGCCGTCGCTCGACTATTTTTATACTTGGCAGTTTGAGAATCTGTCTCTTGCCAAATCCGTCCAGAGAAAGCAATTACCTTTCCTTGGTCGTTTGAGAGTGGAAATATAATCCGGTTATGGAAAGTATCAAAAAATTGGTTACTTTCCGGTAGATAAAATAGACCTGAATCCAGCAAGTCCTTCTCACTATAATCGTCTGCTAAACGCTGATAAAGATAAGAGCGTTCTGCTGGAGCTAGACCAATCATAAAGTGTTTAATGACATCATCAGTCAAGCCACGTTTATAGAGATAGTTTCTCGCCTCCTCACCCATTTTAGTCGTCATGAGGATTGCATGATAAAAGCGTGCAGCCTTGTCATGCATATCGTAGAGATTTTGATGGGGTGACGTGTGTGGGACAGAGTTATGTACGGGAGCTTCAAGGTGCATTCCGAGTCGTTCGCCCAACATCCTTACCGCATCCGCAAAAGTTACTTGTTGATACTCTTCTATAAACTTAAAGACGTCTCCGGAACGACCACAACCAAAACAGTGGTAAAATTGCTTATCTTCGACCACGTTAAAGGAAGGGGTCTTTTCACCATGAAAAGGACAGAGCCCCAAAAAGTTCCGTCCAGATTTTTGTAAAGAAATCACTTCTCCTATGATTTCGACAATATTGGTATTGCTTTTGATTTCTTCGATGACTCTCTTGTCAACCATAGACAATACCTCCATTTTATCACAGTTTCCTTTATAGTATACTTTATTTCTGAAAAAAAGTAAACCATTTCATACCTTTTACATGCTTCTATTTCATAGAAAATAGGCAGTTTCGAGAGTAAAATTTTAGGAAATTACTCATTTACCTAAAATTAAAAAATATATAAATAAAAAAATCTCTATTTGCTTCAACAAAAAAACTTAGAGGTAAAATTTTATCTCTAAGTTTTTTGTAAATGAGAAATCTTATTCAAACAACTGATAGTAATCTGAAATCTTCATCTTGGCTTTTTCATCCTTGTTTAAATCTTGGATGATACGTCCTTCTTTCATGACAATGAGACGATTTCCATACTTGAGAGCATCTTCCATATGGTGGGTAATCATTAATGCTGTTAGATGGTCCTTGCTGACAAAGTCATCTGTCAATTCCATCAAGGACACACTTGTTTTAGGGTCAAGGGCTGCCGTATGTTCATCCAACAAAAGGAGTTCAGGACGTTTCAAGGTTGCCATCAAGAGGCTCAAGGCCTGTCTTTGTCCACCTGACAAGAATTCAATCGGTGTATCCAAGTGTTTTTCTAGACCATTTCCGACTTTCTCAATGGTTGCTTGAAATTCTTCCTTGTAAGCTGAGAGTCTTCTCGGAAAAAGTCCCCGTTTTTCACCACGAAACTTAGCAATCAAGAGATTTTCTGCAACCGTCATACGAGGGGCAGTTCCCATCTTTGGATCTTGAAAGACACGAGAGAGATACTTGGCGCGTTTTTCAGGGCTAAAATGAGTCACATCCTCACCCATAATACGAATAGTCCCACTAGTCAGGGGCAAAGTTCCTGCAATGCTATTAAAGAGTGTTGATTTTCCTGCACCATTTCCACCTAAGATTGTGATGAAGTCGTGTTCATAAATATCAAGCGAAACATCGTTTAGGATGATTTTTTCTTCATCAAAGCCATTCTTCACAATTTTTGTGGCATTTTTCAATTCTACAATCGCTGTCATTTGCTTAACTTGACTCCTTTCAAGTATTTATCCTTAAGGGTTGGAATTACTAGACAAGTTGCTAGGATAAGAGCACTGTATAGACGGAGGTAGCTAGTATTAAAGCCAAGAGCAATGACTCCCCATACCAAGAACTGGTAACTAATAGAACCAACAACAATAGTAACCAGGCGTTCTGCTAATGTAAGACTCTTGAAGATTACTTCACCGATAATTAAGCTTGCAAGACCAACTACGATAACCCCGATACCACGAGAAACATCTGCGTAACCTTCCTGTTGAGCGATAAGAGCGCCAGCAAGTGCGATCACACCATTTGACAAGACCAAGCCCATCAACTCCATACGTCCAGTATTGATACCAAAACTACGAGCCATATCTGGATTATCTCCTGTTGCGATATAAGCTTGTCCCAATTTAGTATCTAGGAAGAAAAGCATAAGAAGGATAACCAAAGTCACAAAAATCAAACCTGTAAATAATTGATTAACCTCAGATGAGAAAGGAAGAACGTCCTGGATTTGTTTAGTTCCTAAGAGCCCAAGGTTTGCCCGTCCCATAATCATGAGCATGATAGAATGGCAAGAAGTCATCACCAAAATACCAGACAAGAGTGTTGGAATCTTTCCTTTCGTGTAAAGAAGACCAGTCGCTAAACCTGCAAGACAGCCTGCTCCAACAGCTACTAAGGTAGCAAGAAAAGGATTGACACCTTGTGTAATTAGGGTTACTGCTACCGCTCCTCCAAGCGGGAAGGAACCTTCGGTTGTCATATCTGGGAAGTTCAGGATTCGAAAGGTCATAAAGATTCCCAACCCCAGAATAGCCCAGATCAATCCTTGTGAAATTATCGATACTATCATGTTACATTCATTTCCTTCTTTTAAAAATTGGAGGAGATGTCTCCAACCCCTCCTTCATTCTTATTCGATTACTTGACCAGCTTCTTTGATAACTGATTCAGGAATTGTTATTCCAAGTTCTTGAGCCACTTTTTTATTGATTACTGATTTACCAGTTGAGAAGACATTAACTGGTGTATCTGCAGGTTTTTCACCCTTCAAGACTTTAGCAATCATCTTACCAGTAGCCACACCAAGATCGTGTTGGTCCACAACGACTGATGCCAAACCACCTGCTTCTACCATTGCAGTTGCACTTGGGTAGATTGGTTTTTTAGCTGTTTGGTTACTTGATACTACAGTTGAGAATGCAGATGCGATTGTGTTGTCAATTGGAACCCAGATTGCATCTACTTTACCAGTCATAACGTTAACTGTTGAAGCAATTTCGTTAGTTGATGGAACTGCGAATGTTTCTACTTTCAAACCAGCTTTTTCAGCGTAAGCTTTGAACTCTTCAACTTGTGATTTAGAGTTATCTTCACTACTTGAGTAAAGAGCTCCAACTGTCTTGACATCAGGAGTCAATGTTTTAATCAATTCAACCTGTTGTTCAGCAGGGTTATGGTCAGATACCCCTGTGATGTTTCCACCTGGTTTTTCCAAGTTTTGTACAAGGTTAGCTCCAACTGGGTCTGTAATAGCTGCCATGATAACAGGAAGGTCTTTTGTTGCACTTGCTAGACCCTGAGCTGCAGGTGTCGCAATTCCGACAACAACATCATTTCCATTTGACACCAATTGTTTACTCATTGTGGCAACCTTACTTTGGTCACCTTCTGAATTCATAAAGTCGATTTTAACTTGGTCGCCTTTATAGCCTTCTTCAGCAAGTCCATCTTGGATACCTTGGTAAATCAAGTCGAGTGATGGGTGACTAACGAACTGTAGAACACCAACCTTAGCAGTTTTGCTAGCTGTCTCGGTTTTAGTATCTTGTTTCGTTAAGTTAGAGTAGACCAAGCTTCCTCCAACTACAAGTGCTAGTGCTGCAATAATACCAATTAAACGTTTATTCATATCTATTTCTCCTTATTTCACTTAAACTTAGTAATGTTCATTTCACTTTCATTATAACTTTACCAAGCGTCGCCATCGTTTGATTTCCATCATTTTTTCCTCCCCATAGAAAAAGTCCTCACACAAAAAACTTGTGTGAGGACGTCGATGCGCGGTGCCACCTCAATTATAGGAATTATTCCTATCGCTCTTACTCGCTTCACGAGTTGCACTATAAGGTGTGCTCACCGAATTCTTATGATTTCAAATTCTTAATAACATCCAGCCCAATTTCATCATCTTCTTCTATCTGTTTCCACCAACCACAGACTCGCTAAAAAAATTCGATGATTACTTTCTGAATGCTTAAATTATATCATTTTACTAAAACTTGTCAAGGATTTTCATGAATTATTTTAAAAAATTATGAAAATTCCTACGGCTTTTGGAAAATATTGCTTGTATTAACCTGAATTACGTAATCCTGTAGCAATTCCGTTAATGGTCGTATGAATCAATCTTTCCTCATGTGAGGACAACTCTCCGCGACGTTGACGCTTAATCAACTCTAACTGAATATAGTTAAGAACATTGAAATAAGGCATGCGGTAATTCAGACTATCTTTCAAATAAGTGTTTTCTGCCAAGAGTTCTTCATGACCTTCGATAGCCAGGATAACATTCTTAGTCAATTGCCATTCATCCAAAATTGTATAGTAGATCGCTTGCACTTCTTCACTTTCACAAAGTTTAGCATATTCAAAAGCGATATTCATATTTGATTTTGATAGAACCATATCAACGTTAGATAGGAGTGACTGGAAGAAAGGCCAGTTTTGATACATGTCACGAAGGTATTCAATATTTTTTGGATCTTGATCAATAAATTCCTTGAAGCTTGAACCAACACCATACCAACCTGGGAACATGACACGACTTTGTGACCAAGAGAATACCCAAGGAATGGCACGTAGACCACCAATTTCAGTGATTGTTTTACGTGCTGCTGGACGAGAACCAATATTAAAGCTTGAGATATTCTTGATTGGACTAGATTCAAAGAAATAATCGTAGAAATGATCATTTCCAAATACTAGTTCCCGGTAGATATCATAGCTACGACTGACTACTTGGTCCATAATCGCCTCATAGCGATTTGATGTATTAGTATCACTCTTCTTCTGTGTAATCATACGGTTGATAGCCGCTGATACCAACATTTCCAAGTTATAGTAAGCTGCATCCTTGTTTCCGTATTTATTTCCGATAACTTCACCTTGTTCAGTTAATCGAATACGGTCCTTGATTGATTTGAGTGGTTGAGAAGCAATGGCGTCATAAGTAGGGCCACCACCACGACCAACAGTACCACCACGACCGTGGAAGAAGGTTACTTTAACACCAAATTCATCACCGATAGCGGTTAGTTGTTGTTGAGCTTTGTATAGAGTCCAACAAGATGATAGATAACCACCGTCCTTATTACTATCAGAATAACCTAGCATGATTTCTTGATAATTATCTTTTGAAGCAATCCACTTCTTAGCAAGCGGTAAAGAGAAATACTTTCTCATTGTTTCTTCGGAATGATCCAAGTCCTCAATTGTTTCAAAGAGAGGCACGATTTGAACACGTGCTTTTTCAGCATCCACAAGACCAACTTCTTTCAGCATAATCGCCAATTCTAACATATCAGACACGCTGGTTGCATGAGAAATAATCGTTTGACGAATAACGTCTTCTCCCAAACGATCTTTTAATTCACGTGCAGTTTGGAAAATGGCTAATTCTTTTTCAAGAAGTTCAGACTTTTCAGCATGAGTAGCTGACAAGATTCGAGGGTCTTCTAATAGTTCATGTAAAAGCAACTCGCACTTCTCATCTTCTGAAAGATCGCTATAATGGTCATTAATTCCAGCAGATGCTAACAATTCAGCAACACAGGCTTCATGAACACTTGAGTCTTGACGCATATCGATAGATGCCAAGAAGAAACCAAAGACTTCAACAGCCTCCAAAAGCTCGGCAAACTCTCCAGTAAGCAAGGCTTCTGCCTTATTTTCAAGCAATGAATCTTTAATGATATCTAAGTCTTGTTTAAATTCTTCAATTGTTTCGTAGTAAGGAGGACGATCTTCAGCCAATTCTTGAATGGCTCCTGAGAGACGATTACTAATATAGTCAGTAACCACCCCTTGTTGATGTCCTTGAGTTCCAAAGAGTCGTTCAATGTGATGGCGTTCATCTGCTGATGAGCCGACAAGAGCCCACTCTTTCAAATTTAAAAGAGTTTGAATTAATTTTGATTGAATAAAGTGAAAAGCCCGACGATAAGGTTCTTTCTCGCGGAAAACAGAAGTATCTTGAGATTGAGCCGCCATTTCTTCAACAGCCTTACTTGTCTTAGATAAATTAGTAGAAAGAGAGAAAGTACGGTAGAGACTAGAAATCTTAGTGATGTAGTAGTTTAAGATCACTTCACTTTGAATAGTAGCAGAACGCATGAGTGTCTCAGCGGTTACAAATGGATTGCCATCACGGTCTCCACCAATCCACATTCCCATGGTGATAGGTTTTGCTTGTTTTAGGTCAATTCCCTGCTCTTTTGCAAGACGCTTATACTCTAACATTAGATTTGGTACAGCTTGTAGGAAAGAACTATTGTAATATTCCATCACGTTTGTGATTTCATTCGTTACTTTTAGTTTCTTCTCACGAATCATATCCGTCTGCATGATAATCTCAATATAGCGACGAAGATCATTGTGCCATTTTTCTTTGTTAATAAGCCCCATTCTCACGTCACGGTATTTACGCAAGAGAGTATGGATATGATTAGTCAAGTCCAGCATACTCTTACGTTGAACCTGAGTTGGATGGGCTGTTAATACTGGCACCACGTTCAGATGTTCAAGAATTTCAGCCGCATTTTCTTTTTCAGCAACCATTTCAATAGTTGTTGACAATTTACCGAGATAATCTTGATCAATATTGTTTAGGTGGTTAATCTCGTATGCCAAGTCAACATCTTCAGAAATATTAATCAAAAGTGGCAAAATAGAGAAATATCTAGAGATGTAGACCATTTCATCATTTGAAAGGCTTCTCACTACCTTATCTAGTCCTTGATAGTCTAGATTTGATGATAGCTTCTTCAACTGCATAATCTTGTCAAAAGTCTCAGCAGGAAGCATATTTTTCGTGATATCTTCAAGTAAATCTGTCAAGATTTGAACTTCTTCTTGGACTACAGTTTTGTTTCTGTTATTTTCTAGTTTTTGAAGAGACATATTCTTCTCCTTGTCACATTTTCTTAGAGCTGTGCTTCATATTCGCGGTAGAGTTTTGCACGTTTTTCACTAGCATCGATATTTAACACAAAGGCGATAGCTACTGATAGAACCAGGAGACTATTCCCCCCTTGTGAAAGGAATGGGAAGGTTACACCTGTTGAAGGGATCAATCCTGAAATCCCTCCGATATTAACGAATACCTGAATTAAAATCATTCCACCAATACCGATTGCTACCATAGAGTTAAACGGATCTTTTGCTCGTACCCCCACTAAAATAATACGAAGAATTAGGAAGAATAATAGAGCTAAAATAAGACTGGCACCAACAAATCCAAACTCTTCAATCACAATAGAGAAAACGAAGTCCGTGTGTGCCTCAGGTAGATAGCCTCGTTTTTCGATAGAGTTTCCTAATCCTAGCCCAAACCATCCTCCATTTACCATAGCATAGTATGAATTTGCCAACTGGTGTCCTGCACCAGCGACATCATCAAATGGATTAAAGAAAGCACTGAATCGTTTAGCTACGTATCCAAATACTGGAATCTTAGAAAACTTATCAACACCAACAAGCTTAATGGTTGTTAGAGAAACAAAGGATAAACTGGTCAATACTCCAAGAATAGTTGCAAACCATCGGTGAGCTATCCCACTAATTGAGTACATCAACAATGCTACTAAAAAGAGAATTGTAGCATTTCCAAGGTCAGGGAAAATAGCCAAACTACCAATCATGACTAGAAGTACAAACCGCCAATCGTTAAAGGATCTAGGCAACCATTGGTTTTGAGTTAAAACTTGGAAATCATAAACGGCAATTTCTTCTTGTTGTTTTGAAAAACGTTGAGCCAAGTACCAAATGATGATAATTTTCAAGTATTCCGCAGGCTGAACAGTAATAGGTCCTACTTTGATCCAACCGTAAGCACCATTGATGGGAATCCCAATCAAACGAGCTAAAGCTAGTAACACTAACTCAGCAAACATAACAATAAATAACAAACGTTCGTTTCGAAGAAAACCAAGTTTCAACTTATAGATTACTGCAATAAGCAACAAACTAACGATCCAAAACAAGCCCTGATTTCGAACTAATTGAAAGGCGCTCTTACCCTCCTGAATCAAGGATGCACTCGTTGTCGAATATACCACTATCAGTCCCAAAACAGACAAGAGAATATAGGGCACTAAAATAGAGTAATTCAACAGGTGCCTTTTACTAATTTTCATATTTCACCATCTACTAAATTTTTAATTTTCTATTCATTCTAGTTTTACTAGCTATTATACCATTTTTTAAACTAGAAAAAAACTCTTATCCGTTAAAGCCTAGAATTTGTACTTGGAGAATTCACAAATCATTTATCTACATTTTCAACTTTTAGTTAAGAAAGCTTCAAAAAACTCTACCTTTCAAGAGTAGAAAGATAGAGTTTTCATCTTTAGTTTGAAGATGTTGTTGTCGTTTCAGTTGCTGCTGATGTAGTTGTCGTTTGAGCTGTTGTATCACTTTGGATGTACTGAGTAAAGATATTTTGGAATGCTTGGTCTTTGACCTTGATATTTGCTGCTTGCAATTCTTTACTAATAATGCCTTGAACAAAAGTAGCATCATTTTGTTTTTGAGTCAGGATAACTGTCTTCAATTTTTCTTTATAATCTTCCCAGTTAGAAGATTTTTCTGTTTTCTTAGTCAATTTCACAATATAGAAGCTGTTTGAATAAGCTTGTGTACCTGGCGCTGTGATCACATCTGAAATACCATCTACATCAAGAGCAAATGCAGCTTTTTTAACAACGTCTGGCAATTCTGTTGATGCAGAGTCAAAAGTGATTTCTCCACCATTTGCTTTTGTCTTTTCGTCAGTTGAATTATCTTTAGCCAATTGTGCGAAGTCAGCTCCAGATTCTTTAGCTTTAGCAAGTACTTCTTTAGCCTTATCTTCACTGTCAAGTTTAATAATTTGCGCAGTTACTTCTGGTGTGTACTCATCGTAAGCTTTTTTGTAGTTCTCATCTGTCAATTCAGCTTCTGCAGCTTTCTTAACAGCATACTCAACTAGTTTACTTGTACGAATTTGAGCTTTACGACTTTCTGCTGTCATACCAGCACGAGAAAGAACGATTTGATAGCTATCACCATATTTCTTCTGTTCTTCTGCTACCGCATCTTCTACTTCTTTGTCACTTACTTCAGATCCATATTGTTTTTCAAAAACTTTTTGAATAGTCATGTTAAGTAATACTTGTTGTGCAGTTGGGTTGTTTTTCACTTCTTCATAAAATTGGTGCTCAGTGATGACATCACCCTTCATACTGATGAGGTCAGCTCCTTGAGAACTATTTGAACAAGCAGCCAAAGTAGCTACTGATAACAAAGTGATGGCACCAGCCAATAATTTTTTCTTCATGTTTACTCCTTTTTATCACTAGATAAATGTTTACCTTATCTATTTTACTAAATTGTCTTAAAAATATCTGAAACTAATCAACATCAGGCAGTTCTACTTCTGCTTGATTCTTTCTTAGCATCAATATTCCATCTCCAAGAGGAACCAAAGTAGCGGTTAATCCCGGATTGTTTAGAGTTGCGTCAAATAGTCTTTGCAAACCACGATAAATAGTTCGTTGCCCGCGTCGGACTTCCATAATATCCTTAGCAATGTCTCCACCTTGGAAAATATCATCCAAGACAACTACTCCACCAACCTCAAGGTGTTTTAGGATTTCTGGCAAAAATACGATGTATTTGGATTTTGCAGAATCCATAAAAACAAAATCATAGGTCTCTGTCAATGTTGACAAAACGTCTACCGCATCGCCTTCCAAAAGAGTGATTTGATGGCGATTATCAAACTTGGCGAAATTTTCCTTGGCAAAACCAATCATTTCAGGATTCCTATCAATGGTTGTTATTTTTGCGTTTGGAGCATGATTCGCCATTAAAAGAGCTGAAAATCCGATTGCCGTTCCAATTTCTAAAATATTTTTTGGTTGAATTGTTTCCATTAGGAAACGGAAATAAGCGACTGTTTCATGAGGAATGATAGGAATATTCTCCTTGCGAGCAAAGTTTTCTAATTCTTTTAAAGAACCAGTCACCTGCTCTTGTCTGTGGCGCATAAATTCCACAATCTCATCCTTAACAACAGGTCTACGCATGTTGTGATTGGCATTTTTACTGTAAGATTCTACCATGGATCTTATGCCAATCCTAATTTTTCTACAAGTGCTTCAAACTCATTTAAGCGACGTTCAAAGACTGCAAAAGCATCATTGAGGTAGTCTTCTTTCTCCATATCAACGCCAGCTTTTCTCATAACATTGAGTGGATAATCAGACTTACCAGCCTTGAGGTAATCAATATAGCGGTCACGATCTTCTTGACTACCATGAACAATCTTTTCAGCTAGGGCTGAAGCAGCAGCAAAACCTGTTGAATATTGATAAACATAATAGTTATAGTAGAAATGAGGAATACGAGCCCATTCATATTGAATTTCAGGGTTGTCTTCTTTTTTCAAACCATAATATGTTTCATTCAAGTCAGCATAAAGTTCATTTAGGAACTCGCTTGTCAAGACTTCACCATTTTGATCGGCTTGGTGAATAGCATGTTCAAATTCAGCAAATTGAGTTTGGCGGAACACTGTTCCACGGAAACCATCCAAGAAGTTATTGAGAATAGCGAAGCGTGTTGCGTCATCTTGAACTTCTTGCAATAATTTTTCAGTTAAGATATTTTCATTGGTTGTTGAAGCAATTTCTGCCAAGAAGATTGAGTAATCTCCGTATACATAAGGTTGTGTTTCACGCGTGTAGCTAGAATGCATACTGTGACCTGTCTCATGTACCAGAGTAAATAGATTATCGAGATTATCTTGCCAGTTAAGAAGCATGAAGGCGTTGGTATCATAAGAACCGCCAGAATATGCACCTGAACGTTTGCCTTGGTTTTCATACACATCAATCCAACGTTCGCTAAAGGCGCGTTTAACACGACTCAAGTAATCCTCACCAAGAACAGCTAAAGCTTCCTCTGCCTTCTTCAAGGCTTTCTCATAAGTAAAGCTGTATTCTACTGAAGACAATGGTGTATAGACATCATACATTTTAAGGTCTGGAATACCCAAAATTTTTGAACGAAGTGCGAGATAACGATGCAATAATGGCAAATGCTTACGAACAGCAGATACTAAGTTGTCATAGACACTTTCTGGAACAAAGTTGGCCGCAAGAGCAGCTTCACGCGCACTCTTGTAGTTCCGAACTTTTGCACGGTAGTTTTGTACTTTTACATTTGTCTGCAAGGTTTTAGCGTAAGTGTGCTGGTATTGCTCATAGGTAGAGTATAGTGCTTCATATGCACCACGACGAACTTCACGGTTCTTAGATTCTACTAAGCGCATATAGACACCGTGTGACAACTGCACTTCATTTCCATCTTCATCTTTAACAAATGGAAAGACGATATCTGCATTATCTAAGATAGCGAAAGTTTCACTAGCAGCACCAAAGATTTCACCAGCACCTGCTAACAACTCTTCTTCACGTTGTGAAAGGACATGTTCCTTATTTTGCAAGAGTTTATCAAAGAAGTGTTTATAAGGCTGGAGTTTTGGCTCTTCTGCTAAAAAGTTTTGATACTGCTCTTCTGTTATTGCCATAAATTCTGGCTCATAGAAAGAGAACACCTGGTCGAGTTGACTGTATAGAGTCATTGCCTTTGCATAGTATTCTTGATATTTAGCAACTCGTGTATCCTGGTCGTTTTTCATATGAGCATAGACATAGAGTTTTTCAAGACGACGGCTCAAATCCAAATAACGCTCTGTAATGTTAAGAAGGCTTTCTGCGCTATCCAAAAGATGCCCTTCAAGTCTAGCTGCTTCTTTTGTATCCTCGGTTAATAGGGCTAATTCTTCTTCCCATTTTTTGTCTGTTTCAAAGATCGTTGATAGATCCCATGTATCTTTTTCATTGATTTCATTTCGTTGTAATACCATAAATTTCCTCCATCCTTTCTATTTTACCATATTTTTCGAGAAATACTGCTGATAAAAGGCAGGTGGATAGAGCTTTTGTTGCTGATTTTGTGGATTCAGTTCATAATAAGCCTGAAAGTATCGATAATAGTCATTAATATCTTGTTTTATTTGGCAGAAAAGCCCTTTTTCTATAGGCCTTACTTGGGGATACCAGTCCTGAATCTTCAAATTTAATAAGTTTTCACCTCTCAAGTAAGCTTGAGCTTGTTGTTTCATCCAATAGGGATTTTGATAGTAGAGCTGTTTTTGAATAAAACGACAAATATTCTTGTCCTGTTCGACCGAAAAAGCAGTTAGCTCTTGCTGCTGATAGGGACTACGTAAAATTTCTAGGAGATTTCCTTTGTCATAAGAAAATTCCTTGACCTGATAATGGAGTTTCCCTTTCAAATCTTGGTGAAGGAGGTACTTGAGCCTCAAAACTTGTCTTTTATGGTCTAACTCCCAAAGATAAAATCCCATATTATTACTAAAATAAAGAAAATCTCTTTGAATTTTAGTTAGTCGCTCTTTTAGCCAGAGCTTTTCTCCCAGTAGCCAAAGAACTTGAATTCCCAAACTTCGATAACCATTGCTTCTCTCCCATAAAAGTTCACAAGAAATAGGACTACACTGAACTTCCAGTGCTAATTGCTTATTGATGAGGATATCTGCGATTTGCTTAAGTTCAGGAATTGGATATTCCATTTCTACTTCAGCATCTTTCTTAGCCCAATTAAAAAGTGACTCCTTATTCTCTAAATGCTCTGGTCCTTCGTTCTCATGATAAAAATCACAACTTTTTAAACTTTCATGCGCAAAATGAGTTCTTACATTTTTTCCTTTTTTCAAGCGAACACTCGTTCCGCAAGCTGGACAATAATAAGCTTGTTTCTTTACTTCATTCTCTAACGCGTTGATTAAATGACCTTTTTTATCTCTAGCTAAAAACATAAACTCTCCTTATCTAATTCATTCGAAAAGAAAGAGAAGAAAAAGGCTGACCAACTCAACCTTTTTTCCATTTATTCTCAACTAATTCAGTTGTTTTCTAATATATTTCTGCAACATGGGAATGAGATTCTGTATTTGATCCTGCTTTATCACCATTACACCATATTCTTGACAACGATGACTGTAAACGGGGTTAATCTTGCCTGAGCAAACAATCATCTTCAAACAATTATCACCCGCAAAATGATTGGCATAAACTTCAAGTTCGTTAATAGCTTCAACTGATAAATCAGTCATTTTACAAGAAATGAAAACTACAGAGTGACCTTTACGAAGAATGACATCAATCTCATTTTGAACATTGTCAGCCTCAGGGAAAATCCCATTCCAGTCAATTTCAGTACCAATCATACATTCATCAAAATACTCTGATTCGAGGGCTAGTAAATAGATATACAATTCTAAAATATGCCCTTTAGTTCGACATAACAGATGTGCTTCTGGTGTTGGGAAGGTATAAGTAACAGTATCTGTTGTTTCCTCTTCTACTTTCAGTAAATTAGCTTTTGTGAACAAAGGAATCAAGCTACTGGGGTAAGAATAATTTTTTCCATTACTCTCCAAAACTTTTGCTGTTTCAGCGTGAAAATCATTTGTTTTTGCTAGTGCAAAGAATTGTGTAATCTGATACCATTTTTCAGGATTTTCGATAGCATATTTGGCCAATTTTTTTATAGCTAGCACTTGCTTTTTAGAATGCTGAGGCCTTCTTGATTTAAGGACTTTTCCACCACGTAAAGCTATCAATTGTTCAATGGATAAACTAGGAATCTCTAACTTTTTATCACAAATCTTACCCCTTTCCCAGGCATACTGCTTTCCTTGTTCAACATCCATAGCAATAATGGGAATACCTTTCTCCAAACCATACTGATATAGAACTATTGCTAATAGATTATCTCCGCCAAAAACATCGATGGTCACTGTCTCAAAATCATTGATAAATACATCTAATTCCTGGCAGGTTTTTTCTAGGTTACATTGTCGAAAATGTACTTGTTTTAAGTGTGGAACTTGTGCCATTAGAAAATGCTTCAAGGATAGCTTTTCTTCCTCAGCGATTTTTCTTGTAGAAAGGTATAAAATCTCATCACAATCACTGACAAAAGCTTGGTAGACATTTTTCTCAATGGTATGACGGTCGTACAGTTCAATTAAAAGACTAGTCATCTTAAGACCTCCTAGACAAAAAAGTCTGAAAGAATAGTGGTCGATCAGAATCGTTTTAAAACTATCACAATTCTGTTTAATTTCATCGACTTCTCCTACTTCTAGTATAGCATAAATTGAGATTTCCCTTTCTTATTAGGGTAAGAAATAAGGAATAGAAAACGACTGCTCTCTATCCCTTTTATTCATTTATTTTACTTTTTTAGCCAACATTGTTGCAAATCGTAGTTGAATACGATTGCCATTCTCATCACGACGGTGGAGATGACCAGGATTTTCATTGTACTTCACTAATTCCCAGTCCTTGTAGTAATTTGCCAGCTCACCCTCTTTGAAGGTAAATGGGAAATTAACGGAACACGGATAATCTTCTGTATCCATAGCACAAACAATCAAATTATAGCCACCGATAGAAGTTTGTTCCTGCATGTTTTTAATAATGTCCGGAATGCGATCTGCTTGTAAAAACATCAGAACAACCGTTGATACGATAAAATCATAAGTTTGTCCAATGCTAGCTGAATTGATATCGTAGATACCGACAGGCATTTCTAAATCTTCTTGCTCCACAATGCTTTGCAAGATTTCAAGAGATAGCTCATTCTGATCTACAGCTGTGACATCAAAGCCATGTTGAGCTAGAAAGAGTGCATTTCTTCCTTGACCACATCCTAGGTCTAGTGCTTTACAAGGTTTCACTGACTGTATAGCTTCTAAAACTTCCGAATGAACTGGATTGCTACTGTATTTCTTAGGGAAATAATCCTCTGCTTTACAATAAAATTCCAAGTACCATTCCACATCTTCTGTGGCAGCTTCTACTCTGTGCCAGGCTTGAGGTTGAGCCATAGGATTATCAGCACCTGCTTCAAAAAAGTGCTCGGCTAAAACTTCCCCGTCTTCAGTCAACTCAATAAACTTAAGAGTGCCTTTTAATACGGTAATCTTCCCCCAGGTTCCGACCTTAGTATTGTGTTTTCTTTGAACAGCCTCTGGCATGGTGTCTTTATTCCAGACAGGCATGCGTTTGTAGGCAACTAGTTTTCCCATATTCTTCACTCTTTCTATCGATGGTTAACAGCTTTCATGACACGCGCAATATCACGATCTTGCTCGCGGCGTTTGATAGATTCACGTTTATCGTAATCATGTTTCCCTCTTGCAAGTCCTAAAAGTAACTTGGCATAGCCATCTTTGATATAAACTTTAAGAGGAACCAAGGTCATACCTGTTCCTTTGGTTTCTTGCTCTAATTTCTGAATTTGTTTTTTATGAAGGAGAAGTTTACGACGACGCTCTGGCTCTTGGTTCCAGATATTGCCCTCTTCATAAGGAGCGATATGGACATTACTCAGCCAAACTTCCCCATTCTTAACCTGGGCAAACCCATCTTTCAGATTGATGCGGGCTGCTCGAACACTCTTGATCTCAGTTCCTGTCAGGACCATTCCTGCTTCTAGCGTATCTACGATTGTATAGTCGTGGTGCGCCTTTTTATTTTGCGCGACGACCTTTCCCTCGCCCTTTGCCATGCTTGGCTCCTTTCTTTACTACTTCTTTGTAAAAAGGTTTCTTGCTTTTTTTCTTCTTGTCTTTTGGAGAATGCTTGCGCTTATCACCTAAGCGACCAGATTTTCTCTTGTCTTCTTTCTTATCTGAACGACGCCCTCTATCCTTACGACCAGAGTCTTTCAAACCTTTTTCAATGACATCAAATTCACTTGGAATAAAGGAGAAATCGATCTCACCAGTCATCTTATCCGCTCTTTCGACACGAATACGTATCTGCTGCCCAACTCGGAAAGTAATTCCTGATTTCTCCCCACGAAGGGTTAAATCACGTTCGTTAAAATGATAAAACTCAGGCAGATTAGTGATGTGAATTAAGCCTTCGACTGTATTTGGCAATTCAACAAAAAGACCAAATTTAACAATACTTGAAATAACTGCATCATACTCTTCACCAACATATTCTTCCATGTATTCAGCTTTTTTCATGGCTTCGACTTCACGCTCTGCTTCGATAGCACGGCGCTCACGGTTGGAAGACTGGGTGGCAATCTCAGGAATGACCTGTTCAAAATGAGCTGCTACTTCTTTAGAACGTCCATAGTCACGAATCATCCGATGAACAAGAAGGTCAGGATAACGACGAATTGGGCTGGTAAAGTGAGTGTAGTAGTCTGCAGCTAATCCATAGTGACCGTGATTATGCTCAGAATAACGAGCCTGCTGCATGGAACGCAGAAGCATCATGGATAATACATCCGCATATGGCTCACCTTCAACAGCACGCATGATGTCTTGAAGTGCTTCTTGACTAATCTCACTGGCAGTTCCATAGATACGTAATCCAAAACTTGAAGCGTAATCAATAAATTTCTGAACTTTTTCAGCTTTAGGTTCCTCATGGATACGATAGATAAAAGGTAGGTCCAGCTTGCTAAAGTGCTCGGCAACTGTTTCGTTTGCAATCAGCATAAAGGACTCAATCATACGTTCAGCAACACCACGATGACGAAGAACAATATCAACTGGCTTGCCTTTTTTATCGACTAAAATCTTAGCTTCATTGGTATCAAAATTTAAAGCACCACGCTTGATTCGCATACTTTCCAAAGTCTCATGGAGCTTAGCCATAAGTTCGATACTAGGAACAATTTTCTTATAGTCTTGTCTCTTCTCCTCGTCACCAGCTAAAATATCATTGACATCACTATAAGTCATACGAAAACTTGTCTTGATAACAGTCTGTGTAATCGTATAATTACGAACACGACCATTTTTATCAATCTCCATAATAGCAGACTGAGTCAAGCGGTCCACTTGAGGGTTAAGAGAACAGATTCCGTTTGAGAGGCGCTCTGGTAGCATTGGAACTACACGGTCTGTCACGTAGACAGAGGTCGCGCGATTGAGAGCTTCCTTGTCAAGAGCAGAACCCTCTGTCACATAGTAGGAGACATCGGCAATGTGAACACCTAGTTCGATATTTCCATTTTTCAATGGTTTGATATGAACAGCGTCATCCAAATCTTTTGCATCTGCTCCATCAATGGTAAAGGTAATTTCATCTCTTAAGTCCAGACGACCTTCCAGATCCTTCTCTGATGGTGCATCCGGAACACTCTCCGCTTCTTTAAGAACAGCTTCTGGAAACTCGGACACAATGTCCATTGATTCCAAGACCTCGAGGACATCAATCCCTGCATCTGTAGAATGTCCAACCACATCTAGGACACTAGCGACAAAGAAATCGTGTTTCTTACTTGGGTACTTATCGATAAAGACCTTGAGAACTTCTGTACCTTCTAATTGAATAGCTGGCTTTTTAACGTAGATTGGTTGACTAATCTTTTGATTTTTTGAACGGATATAACCTGCATACTTGGGTTTTTCCTCATCAAGAACGATTTGACCAACTACCGTCGTCAAACTGTGTTCTAAAATATCAATTATCTTAGCTTCAGCTGCTGTTCCTTTTTGACGATCTGCAACCTTTTTGATCACAATCTCAACAGTATCGCCATCAATGGCATAGTTAACATCATTTTTTCCTACAAAAAGATCGTCTTCCTCGCCTTCAAGACTAACAAAGCCGAAGCCATTTTTATGGGCATGGAAGACCCCTTTTAGGGTAATCTCATGTTTTTTCTTCTGGTCTAAGGTTAGACTACCATCATCTTCAAAGCGAATCTGATGCTTACGTTCCATCAAGGAAAGGGTTTTGATTAACTCACGAAAATCCTTGGATCCATCCTTTCCTAGAGCTTGAGCCAAGTCATTAACTGTGACTCGTCCCTTCTCTTGTAAATATTCTTTTATTTTATCTTTCATGTTTTCTTTCTAGATTTATAATAATTTCTTTTTGGTGTAAAACCTTATTTCTTTTTAAAATAAAAATAGGCAAAGACCTGGTCCCGCCCATTATTTTCTTATCTACTTGATAATACCGTCAATGCTAAGGCAATGGCTAGCCAGAAAAAGACTAAGATTCCTGTCAAACGTTGCATTACGGCTTCAAAACCACGCGCTTTGCTACGTTCAAACAAATCACCTGAGCTGGCATCAAATACATTGCTAGATTGATTTTTAGTTGGTTGCATAAAAATTGCAATCACAATCACAACAGATAATACTAATAAAATGGTTAATAATAGGTTATACATATCAAACTCCTTAAAATCCCTATTATTCTACCATAATTTCTACTTAGATTCAAGATGTAGAGTCACTTTTCTTTCTTTAGGACAATACTTTAAGACTTCAATCTTATCTGGATGTGTTTTGGAGTTCTTACTGGTTAGATAATTCATGCTGCCACAAGAGGAGCATTTTAGATTAATTTTTACACGCACTAGATTTTTTGTATTTGATACTATTTCAATCTAAGATGATTTGAACAAACAATACCAAAATTCTCCTTCCTAACAATGTTAATTTATAGACACATTTCTTCAAGCAACTGAACTACTTGAGCTATCAACTGTTCCTGATTTCCATTATTGTCTAGACTGTGACTAGCCAGACTAATTTTTCTTTCTAAAGGCCATTGAGAGTTTAAACGGGATTCAGCTGCTTCTTTTGAAAGTTGGTCTCGTTTCATTAATCGCTCCAATTGAACATCACGATTTACATAGACTAACCAAGTTTCGTCAAACCATGAAGCATAGTTCTGCTCAAAAAGTAGGGGGATATCCATGAAAAAGAGAGCTTCTGTCTGAGCAAACTGATTTCGTAATGCAGCTAACTCCTCACGAATAATCTCACCTTGAGTTCTCTTAGACCATTCTTGCTCTTCAGGATTTGAAAAAATAAGGCTAGCAAGTAAGGGACGATTCAGTTCACCATTTTCAAGAAGGACCTTCTCCCCAAAATGCTCCACTAAAACCTGATAGAGTCGTCCACCAGGTTTTTGTAGTTGGTGGACGACTGCATCCGCATCTACAACTTGAAACCCTTTTTGTCTTAAAAATTCTGTGACAGTGGACTTACCTGACGCAATACCACCAGTAATTCCGATTATTTTTCCCATCACTTCCTCCTTTGACACTTAGGACAAAAGTGGGTTCCACGACCACCTAATTGAATTTTTTCGATGATGGTTTCACAACGCGAACAAGCTTGACCTGCCTTGTCATATACTTGATGGAATTCCTGCATGGTGCCATCTTCTCCAAATGCATTGGTATAGGTGCGAATGGTTGAACCACCCTTTTCAACCGCCTGACCTAAAACATTGATCGTTTCATCATGGACTTTTCTAGCCTCTTGTGCTGTTAAACTATTAGAGGTTCTAGAAGGATGGACTTTCGCTCTCCAAAGAACTTCATCAACATAGATATTTCCCAACCCTGCAACCAAAGTCTGGTCGAGAAGATGCGATTTGATTGGTTTTTTAGATTTTTTCAAGGCAAGTTTAAAACTCCCTAAATCAAAATCCTGCTCAGTCGGTTCCGGACCAAGTTTTTTTGAAATAAAGTAAGAATCCAAGAGTTCGGGTGCTAACAGTTCCAAGGTACCAAATTTACGGACATCCTCATAGACTAAAGTCCCTCCATCCTCAAAATGAATCAAAACATGGGCGTGTTTACGTTCTGGAACTTGGTCTGGGTAATAAAAATACTTGCCTTCCATTCTCAAATGTGAGATAAGGACTTTATCAGATAAATAGAAAAGTAGATACTTGCCACGACGTCCAATTGATTGAATGACTTGACCAGGCATTTCCTTCTGAAATTCAGGCAAATCAGTTTTAATCATCTTGGGGTAACGAATGTCAATGTATGAAATCTTCTTCCCCAGAATTAATTTTTCCAGACCACGTCGGACAGTCTCAACTTCTGGTAATTCAGGCATAGCTCCTCCTTTTCTAAAAACAAGAAGCAGGCTACTGCCCACCTCTTCTTAATATTCTTTTTCGTTGTAACCAAAATCAGCAAGATCTAATTTCTTATCGCGCCAATTTTTCTTGACTTTGACCCATGTTTCTAGGAAGACCTTGTCCCCTAGCATGAGTTCGATATCTTTACGAGCCATGGTACCAATTTTCTTGAGCATAGCACCACCTTTACCAATGATAATCCCTTTTTGGCTATCACGCTCAACCATAATAGTTGCTCGGATATGAACTTTATCGGTTTCCTCATCTCGTTTCATAGAATCAACCACTACTGCAACTGAGTGTGGAATTTCCTCACGCGTTAAGTGTAACACTTTTTCACGAATCATCTCTGATACTAGGAAACGTTCTGGGTGATCGGTGATTTGATCTGACGGGAAATATTGGAAACCTTCCTCTAAGTTTTCGCTCAAAATATCGATCAAACGCGAAATATTATTTCCTTGTAGAGCTGAAATCGGTACAATTTCCTTAAAGTCCATCTGATTACGGAAATCATCGATTTGAGCCAAAAGTTGGTCTGGGTGCACCTTGTCAATCTTGTTTACCACGAGAATGACTGGTACTTTAGCAGCCTTGAGGCGTTCGATGATCATATCGTCGCCCTTCCCGCGTGGTTCATCTGCTGGAACCATGAAGAGAACTGTATCGACTTCACGAAGAGTGCTATAGGCAGACTCAACCATGAAGTCTCCAAGGGCAGTCTTAGGCTTATGAATCCCTGGGGTATCGATAAAGACGATTTGTTCCTTATCCGTGGTGTAGATTCCCATAATCTTGTTGCGCGTTGTCTGCGCCTTATCACTCATGATGGCAATCTTTTGCCCCATGACATGATTCAAAAAAGTTGACTTCCCAACATTGGGACGTCCTAAAATGGCTACAAAGCCTGATTTAAATGTCATAGTTACCTCTATAATGTTTAAAATAGCAAATCCCAAATCCTAGGGATGAAAATAATAAGTCCAGTCACTGCAGCAAATAAAGACACTACAAGAACTGCACCTGCAGCCATGTCTTTAGCCTTCTTTGCAAGCATATCGAAGTGATAATGGCTAGCCAAATCCACTACATTCTCTATAGCAGAATTCAAAATCTCAAAAGCGATTACTAAAAAAATGCTTAATAGGAGAAAGAGCCATTCAATTCTGGAAACTTGAAAAACAATGCCTGCAAGTAGAACTAAGAGAGAAGTCACTGCATGCTTTCTCATATTACGCTCTTCTTTTATAGCAGTAAAAATACCTGTCAGGGCAAAATCTAAACTTGAGAGCAAGTCGCGATTCTTCCATTTTCGTTTATTGTCTTGTGAGTCCATAGGCTGTTAAAATTTCTTCTTGTAAACCGAACATCTCCGCTTCTTCTTCCGGAGTGTAGTGATCATAACCGTTTATGTGTAAAAAACCGTGCACAGCTAAAAAGCCCATTTCACGTTCGAAACTATGACCGTACTCTTCAGCTTGCTCATGCGCTTTATCAATTGAAATAAATAACTCGCCGATATAAGAATCAAATTCTGACATCATTTCTGCTAAATCAGGATCTTCTGCCAAATCATCTTCGTCAAAGGTAATCTCTAATTCAGGTTTGTATTCAAGACTAATAACGTCTGTTGGACGATCAGTATCACGAAACTCTAGATTGAGTTCATGACTGCGTTCATTGGTCACGAAAGTGACTGCCATTTCCTTGTCTTCTTTTCCAATCGTTTTCGCAGCAAATTCCAAAATTTCTTGTGTTTGCTTTAAAATTTCTTCAGAAACCTGACCAGTTTCATCTACCATTTCAATATACATGTGCTTCTCGATTCTCTTTACTTGGCTTTATTATACCATATTTCTATGATTTTATTCTACCTTTTTGATATAATACTATGGAATACATTCATAAGGAGAGAACCATGTCATTTGATGGATTTTTTTTACACCACATGGTTGAGGAATTGCGAGCTGAACTACTAAACGGTCGCATTCAAAAAATTAATCAACCCTTTGACCAAGAATTGGTCTTACAAATCCGTAGCAATCGCCAAAGTCATCGTCTGCTCCTTTCTGCTCACCCTGTTTTTGGACGCATCCAGTTGACAGAAACGACCTTTGAAAACCCTGCTCAACCTTCTACCTTTATCATGGTTTTGAGGAAATATTTACAGGGTGCTGTTATCGAGTCTATCGAGCAGATTGAAAACGATCGAATCGTTGAAATCACTGTTTCTAACAAAAATGAGATCGGAGACGATATTCAAGCCACCCTCATAATCGAGATTATGGGTAAACATAGTAATATTCTCCTTGTAGATAAGTCTAGCAACAAAGTTCTTGAGGTTATCAAACACATTGGTTTCTCTCAAAATAGTTACCGTACACTCCTACCTGGTGCAACGTACTTAGCACCACCAAGTACGGAGGCTCTCAATCCTTTTACCATCAAGGATGAAAAACTTTTTGAAATCCTACAAACACAGGAATTGACAGCTAAAAATCTTCAAGGTCTCTTTCAAGGACTAGGTCGTGATACGGCAATTGAATTAGAAAATTTATTAACTGATGATAGGCTGTCTAATTTTCGTGACTTTTTTAAGCAAGAAACCAACCCATGCTTAACGGATAAGTCTTTTTCTTGTGTCCCTTTTTCAACTAAAATTGAAGGACATTTTTCAAGCTTATCTCAACTTCTTGATGTTTTTTACAAAGATAAGGCAGAACGTGATCGTGTCAAACAGCAGGCTAGTGAACTCATTCGTCGTGTTGAAAATGAACTACAAAAAAATCGCCAAAAACTGAAGAAACAAGAAAAAGAACTTCAAGCTACCGAAAATGCTGAAGAATTCCGTCAAAAAGGCGAGTTACTAACGACTTTCCTTCATCAAGTTCCAAACGACCAAGACCAAGTAATCTTGGATAACTACTACACCAATCAACCTATCACAATTTCTCTCGATAAAGCTTTAACACCAAACCAAAATGCTCAAAAATACTTCAAACGTTATCAGAAGTTAAAAGAGGCTGTCAAATACCTGACTGATCTAATTGAAGAAACCAAGGCTACCATTCTTTATCTGGAAAGCGTCGAAACAGTCCTCAACCAAGCTGGACTAGATGAAATTGCTGAAATTCGTGAAGAATTAATTCAAACAGGCTTTATTAGAAGACGCCAACGCGAGAAAATTCAAAAGCGTAAAAAGCCAGAGAAATATCTAGCTAGCGATGGTAAAACCATTATTCTCGTTGGACGAAACAATCTTCAAAACGAAGAGTTGACCTTTAAAATAGCACGCAAAGAGGAACTTTGGTTCCATGCTAAGGATATACCAGGAAGCCACGTTGTCATCTCAGGAAATCTGAATCCTTCTGACGAAGTCAAGACGGATGCTGCAGAACTAGCTGCCTACTATTCGAAAGGACGCCTTTCCAATCTCGTTCAAGTTGATATGATTGAGGTTAAAAAGCTTAATAAACCAACTGGTGGAAAACCTGGATTTGTGACTTATACCGGTCAAAAAACGCTTCGTGTCACACCTGATTCTGAGAAAATTGAATCCATGAAATTGTAATAAAACTTTTGTAGTCAAACTCTCACTACTTTACTTTTGCACAAATAAATATAGGAGGGAGCTCTATGCTTCGGCATATTAAATCAACTGTAACTATTATTTTCGGAGCTGCTATTTTCGCCTTCGGACTTACCTATTTTGTTGTTCCACATCACTTGTTCGAAGGTGGAGCAACAGGGATAACCTTGATTACCTATTACCTCTTTAACATCCCTATTTCGCTGATGAATATCTTGATTAATATCCCTCTCTTCTTACTAGCTTGGAAAATATTTGGACTAAGATCACTATATTCCAGTCTACTTGGAACCATCGCTGTCTCCGTCTGGTTAGCTATCTTTGAGAAGATTCCTCTTCAGTTTAACCTTGAAGGAGATCTCGTTGTGGTTGCTTTAGTAGCTGGTGTCCTCCTAGGTGTTGGACTTGGTGTTATTTTCAATGCGGGTGGAACAACTGGTGGTACTGATATCGTCGCTCGTATCCTTAATAAATACACCAATATCTCTGTTGGAAAATTGCTTTTTGGACTTGATTTTCTGATTCTAATGTTGATTTTAATCATCTTCCAAGACCTACGTCTTGTAACCTATACTCTCTTATTTGACTTCATCGTTTCAAGAGTTATTGACTTAATCGGTGAGGGTGGATATGCTGGAAAAGGATTTATGATTATCACTCAAAAACCGATGGAATTAGCCGATAAAATTAACGAAGAACTCGGTCGTGGTGTTACCTTTATCTCAGGACAAGGCTACTATAGCAAAAAGGACTTAAAGATTATTTACTGTATTGTCGCAAGAAATGAAATTGTCAAGATGAAAGAAATGATTCATACAGTTGATCCGATGGCCTTTATCACTATCACGGAAGCTCACGAAATCCTTGGAGAAGGGTTTACTTTCCCAGCAAGAGACGAGGTTTCTTAACCTAAAAATAAAAAAAGTAACTTCAATTATTGAAGTTACTTTTTTTATTGTCATATTATCAATTATTTTTCAGCTGTAAGAGCAGCCATTGTGATGTAGTTGTATGGTTTGTTGAAGTGTGGCAAGAAGAATAGGTCAGTCAATGCCAACTTGTCGATTGTTACATGTTCTTGGATAGCAAGTGAGAACATGTGGATAGCCATAGAGATTGCAGAATCACGAGATACCATTTGAGCACCAAGGATTTCACGGCTGTCTTTATCAAAGACAATCTTGATAGCTACTTCATGGTTGTCATGTTTCATGAATTCTGGTTTTTGAAGGTCGTTAAATCCAGTTTCAGTAGCATTGTAACCAGCTGCTTTAGCTTTTTCAAGTGTCAAACCAGTTGAAACCATGTGAAGACCATAGATTGAGATACCGTTTGATCCTTGAACACCAATTCCTTCAAGCTCATGTCCACATGCATTGTAAGCACCTACAATACCAGTACGAACAGCGTTTGATGCAAGGGCAATGTAGCTAGTGTCTTTACGAGCGTTGTCATAAACAGTCGCACAGTCACCAACAGCGTATACACCTGGGATTGAAGTTTCTTGTTTCTTGTCTACAAGGAAAGCACCGTTACGGAAGAGTTCGATCTTACCGTCAGCAAGAGCTGTGTTTGGACGGAAACCAACTGCAAGAACAACCATATCCACATCAAATGTTTCTTTATCAGTGATCAAGCGTTCAACTTTTCCTTCGCCCTCGATAGCTTTAACTGTTTGACCAAGTGCCAAACGGATGTTGTGGTCTTCCAAGTTTTTAGCCATCATTTGTGTGAAGTCTTTGTCATAGTATCCGTTCAATACTGTGTCAACGATATCAACAAGGACAACTTCTTTTCCAAGACGTTCAAAAGCTTCTGCAAGCTCAACACCGATATAACCACCACCTACAACAGCGATGCGCTCAAGGTGTTTGCTCTTATCAGCAAGTTTGTTGATAACTTCTTCAGCATTTTGGTACAATTTAACGAATTGTACGTTTTCAAGAGTTGCTTTGAACTCACGGTTACCTTTAACAATTTCAACACCTTCGATTGGTGGCAAGATTGGAGTTGAACCAGTAGCGAAGATCAATTTATCATAAGATTCTTTGTGTTCTTTACCGTCAACTTCTGCAGTAACAACTTTGTTGTCGTAGTCGATTGAAAGAACTGGTGAGTTCATATAAACTTTAGCACCTTTTGCTTCCAATTTTTCTTTGTCAGAGTAGAACAAACCTTCAGGTCCGTCAATTTGTTCACCGATCCAAAGTGCCATTCCGCATCCAAGGAATGAAATGTTTGAGTTTTGGTCAAATACAACGATTTCGTTTTCGTTTCCAAAATTATCCAACATAGTGTTGATACATGCAGTTCCAGCGTGGTTAGCACCCACAACTACGATTTTACTCATAAGATAAATCCTACCTTTATTTTTTTATTTACCTTTCAAGTATACCATTATCTGTGAACGTTTTCAAGACTTTTAACTAGTTTGATGCTATTTAAGAAAGTTTTTGAAAGATATATTAATTTGTTTTCAAAGGGTCCTCATTGATTTGGAGGTGTTTTTAATTTTTTAAGCATATTTCTTGACTTTTTGTAAAAAATGATTTGTGAAAACGCTGACTTTATGATATTCTATTTATATGGAAATAAATTATAAATTCTTAATTTCTTATTCATTCAAGATTTGTAGCTATTTCCGAGTGATTTGAAGGGAGCTGATTCTTTGCCTCTTAGTTCATTATCTGAGAGATTAATGGGAACTACGATTACTATTTCCTTAGTACATGAACAAGCCGATAATCTTCTCCGTCAAGCTTTTGATTTGCTCAAGGAACTTGAATTCCGCTTCAATGCTAACAGTACTGAATCCGAATTAATGGAAATTAACTATCAGGCAGGTATTGCCCCAGTTAAGGTCCACACTGATTTATTTGAACTGATTTCATTAGGTCTAGAACACAGTCTAGCACCTAAAAGTCATCTCAATATTAGTATCGGGCCTTTGGTTCAAACCTGGCGTATTGGTTTTTCCGATGCAAAGGTTGCAAGCCCTGAAGAAATTGCTTCAGTCTTACCACTAATAGACCCTCATTTTATTAAACTCGATTCAGTCAATTCTACGGTTTTCCTAGAGAAAAAGGGAATGAAAATTGACTTAGGGTGTTTAGCAAAGGGGTACAGTGCAGATAAAGTTGCAGCTTTCTTAAAAGAAAACGGCGTCACTTCTGCTCTTATCAATCTTGGAGGAAACATCCTCACAATTGGGAACAACCAATCAAAAGATGGACGTCCATGGCAAATCGGCATTCAAGACCCAAATAATCCACGAGGTAAGCACCTGATGACCTTGTCTATTACTGGAAAATCAGTTGTTACATCTGGGATTTATGAACGGCATCTTGAAATCAACGGCAAGGATTATCATCATATTTTTGATAGTGAGACAGGTTATCCCATTGAAACGGATTTAGCCAGTTTAACCATTGTATCTGACCGCTCTGTTGACGGCGAGATATGGACCACACGTTTGTTTGGAGAGCGAAGCGCCTCTATTATGTGGCAAGTCGAAAATATTGATGGTATCGAAGCCATTCTCATTTATAAAGATGGACATGTCGCTTGTTCATCTGGTATCCAACGGTAATTAATTAATAATGCAAAAGAGAAAGGAAAGCCCATGCTTAAACTTATTGCTATTGTAGGAACAAACTCAAAACGTTCCACAAACCGCCAACTGCTTCAATATATGCAGAAACACTTTGCTGACAAAGCAGAAATCGAATTGGTAGAAATTAAAGATCTGCCTGTATTTAACAAACCAGCTGACAAACAAATCCCAGCTGAAGCTACGGAAATCGCTGCTAAAATCGAAGCTGCTGATGGAGTTATTATCGGTACACCTGAATACGACCACTCAATCCCAGCTGTTCTTATGAGCGC
This sequence comes from Streptococcus sp. CF4-3, assembly GCF_024295385.1. Classification (NCBI taxonomy): domain Bacteria; kingdom Bacillati; phylum Bacillota; class Bacilli; order Lactobacillales; family Streptococcaceae; genus Streptococcus; species Streptococcus sp. CF4-3. The sequence continues at coordinate 83,218 of NZ_JANCPN010000006.1, forward strand.
TCTTGCTTGGATTTCATATGGTGTATTCCCACTTTTGAACAAACCTGTTATGATTACAGGTGCTTCATATGGTACACTCGGTTCATCACGTGCTCAATTGCAACTTCGTCAAATTCTTAATGCTCCTGAAATCAAAGCAAATGTTCTCCCAGATGAATTCTTGCTTTCACATTCTCTTCAAGCATTTGATCAAAATGGTGACTTGGTAGATCTTGATGTCATCAAGAAATTGGATGCCATCTTTGATGACTTCCGTATCTTTGTTAAAGTTACTGAGAAATTGCGTAACGCACAAGAGCTTCTTCGCAAAGATGCTGAAGATTTTGATTGGGAAAATTTGTAAGATAGGAGATCAAAAGAATGAAATTTGTTGGACTTGTTGGATCAAACTACGATCAATCATATAACCGCAAACTCTTGGAGTTCATCCGCCGTCAGTTTAAATTTAAATTTGAACTAGAAGTTTTGGAGATCGATGAAGTTCCAATGTTTAACCAAGATGAAAAATGGGACGAGAGCTTCCAGTTGCGCCTTCTTTACAACAAAATTACTCGAGCTGATGGTGTGATTATTGCTACTCCAGAGCACAACCACACTATTTCTGCTTCACTTAAGTCAGTCCTTGAATGGCTTTCATACGAAGTTCATCCATTTGAAAACAAACCAGTTATGATTGTGGGTGCTTCATATTATGACCAAGGTACTTCACGTGCTCAAGTTCACCTTCGTAAAATTCTTGATGCACCAGGAGTAAATGCCTACACATTACCAGGTAATGAGTTCCTTCTTGGAAAAGCCAAAGAAGCTTTTGATGCAAACGGAAATATTATTAACGAAGGAACTGTTAAATTCCTTGAAACTTGCTTAGATAACTTTGTCAAATACGTAGGAGTCGTATCTAATTTGAAAAAACCAAAACCAATTGAACCAGAAGACTTGGATTGTGGAAAACCAATTGCCACAACTATTACTGAAGTTGACCCTGATGATCCAGAATGGGTAGAAAAAGTTGCAGAAATTACAGGTGCTGTTTCAGGTGATACATACGTTAAACTTGACCATGGTATCCTTACAGTTAATCAAATCGATATGTTCTTGAAAGCTATGCCTTTTGAATTGACATATGCTGATGATAATAACCAATTCCTCTACTACAACAACGCTCATCAAGATCCAGAAACAATGTTTGCGAAACGTGTACCACCTCAATCTGGTAGCCGTATGTCAACAGTTCACGGATCACTTCCACCTGCACGTATGAAGAACGTTGAGTGGGTTATTGGTACGCTTCGCAATGGCAACCAAGAATACGTACGTACAATTGTTCCTGGTTCTCCAGCAGGTGTTATCAATACTCACAACTACCAAGCTATGTACTATCCTGATGGATCATATGCTGGTATTAATGAAATTGTCTTTAACTTCCAACCATGGCTTGACTGGTACTTGAAAGAAACTGGTCAACGTTTGGTAGGCGGTAGCGGACCTTTCGCTCCTGCTGCAGGTCATGGTGATGCAGATGCTACTTCTGGCGCTTCTGACTCAGCCGATGGCGGCCACGGTGGTGGCGCAGATGCTACTTCTGGTGCTAGTAACTAATAACTAACAAAAAGGAACCATTTTGGGTTCCTTTTTTAAGAGACAACAAAACTCGGTTAGTGTATGCTAGCCGAGTTTTGTTTTATTTAACTTATGAATTCGGATCATCAAGACTACGGCCATGTAAACCTTTTTCACGTTGCACTTGACGAAGTTTTTCCGGTGTCACGTCGTTTCCTTCCTCATCCACGATTTTAATTCCTTCAACATGGTGACGAACTGCTCGACGATATCCCTCAATGTATTCTTCACGAAGTTGGGCTTGTTCTACTTTTTCTTCCGCAGTCAAACCTTCTGTTTTTTTCTTTTTAGCAAGCTCATTAATACGAGCGATTTTTTCTGGTGTCATATTTGGACCTCCAATTTATTTTTATTTTGTATTGAGAAGATTGAAAGCAGCTACTGTTTTTGCTTTATTAACAAGTTCAGCAAGGATAGCTAAACGGTTGTTCTTCACGTCAACATCTTCTGCCATGACCATGGTATTGTCAAAGAATGCATCAATTACTGGACTAAGAGCAAATAGTTGCGTTAATTTATCACTAGCTGAACCTTGCAATTCTAATCTTTCTACAGCTTGAGCTAGTTCTCTTTCTTGTTCATTTTCAAAGAGACTTGAATCAACTTTGACTGAACCATCTGCCTTTTCTGCTAAGTTAAAGGCACGAGAGAGAGATTCAACTGATGATTTGTAATCTTCAGTATTTGCAGCTTCGGTTAAAACTTCTGCAGCTTCAATCATATCAGAAACAACAAAATTCGAACTTGCGAGAACAGCTTCTTTGATATCTTTTGCAGTAGAACCCATCATCTTATCAACACGAGCTTTAATGAAGTTAAGCACTTCTTCTTGATTATCATAAGTTAGACTTTCAAATGATAAGGCATAAAGGCTCGCAATCAATTCGTCCATTGGAATCTTCCAACCAAAGTCTTCCAAGATTCGAACAATTCCTTGTGTTGCACGTCGAAGAGCATACGGGTCGTTTGAACCTGATGGAATCAAGCCAACCGAGAAGAAAGATAAGAGAGTATCTAATTTATCAGCTAGTGCAAGGATAGCACCAACTTTAGACTCAGGAAGGGCTCCATCAGCTGAGTCCGGTAGATAGTGTTCACGGATAGCTTTTGCCACTGCAGCATTTTCACCTGCGAGAAGAGCATATTTCTCACCCATGATCCCTTGAAGCTCATCAAATTCACCAACCATACCGGTTAAGAGGTCAAATTTATAAATGGCTGCAGCACGAGCAAGATCAATAGATTCATCAACTGATAGACCAGCTTTTTCTGCTAGCAGGATAGCAATTTGTCCTGTACGAATCATGTGTTCACGAAGAGAACCAATCTTTTCATGGAAGGTAACGTGTGAAAGTTTAGCAACTAAATCTTCAATCTTGAGTTTTTGGTCTTCACGCCAGAAGAATTCTCCATCTTCCAAACGAGCAACCAAAACTTTCTCATTTCCTCGAATGACATTTTCCAAGTGTTCAGCATTTCCGTTACGAACTGAAATGAAGTTTGGTTTTAGATTTCCTTCAAGATCGCGGACTACAAAGTAGCGTTGATGAGTTTCCATTGAAGTAACCAAAACTTCTTCTGGAACCTCTAGGTATTTAGGGTCAAAATTACCAATAAAAGCAGTTGGATATTCAACCAGATTCAAAACTTCATTCAAAAGTCCCTCATCAACCTGAACTTGAACACCTTCTGATGCTTCAATAGCCTTGATTTGTTCACGAATCATATTTTCGCGTTCAATACTGTCAGCAATGACATAGACTTTTCGTAAATCCTCTTCGTAACTATCAACATGACGGATCTCTACTTCATGACCAAGGAAACGATGTCCACGGCTCACTCTGCCTGAATGAATATCTAAGAAGTCCATATCAAGAGCTTCATCATCCAAAAGGACTATCAAAGTATGGACAGGACGAATGTATTCAAAGGTATTATTTGCCCAGTGCATACTTACTGGGAAGCTAAGGCTAGCCAATACTTCTGGAATCCCTATCAACACCTCCTCAGCAGGTTTTCCAGCTTCATGCTTGGTTACATAGACATATTCTTCACCTTTAATTTCACGGAATTCAATATCATCAACTGTCAAGCCTTTTCCACGGACGAATCCTTGAGCTGCTTTAGAAAAGTTCCCTTCTGCATCCAAGGCGATTTTCTTAGAAGGTCCTTTAAAATCTTCAGTCAAATCCGTTTGTTGGTCTGCTAAACCAAGTACACGAACAGCCAAACGACGTGGAGTTGAGAAAGTTTGAATGCCTTCATATGAAAGGCGGTTTTCATTCAAGAACGTTGCCATTTTTTCACCTAGTTGTTTTTCACTTGGTGTGACAACGTAGGCTGGTAACTCTTCAAGTCCTAGTTCTACTAATAAATTTTTTGTCATGTTTTTTCCTTTACACAATTAATGTCTTTAACAAGATCTTTTGTAGTGGGGGACGCAAGCAAACCTTCGGTTTCATTGCTAACTGCCAAGCCTTAAGTCTCGTCAGTCCCCCAGTCGGATAAGAAATTTCTTATCCGACTTTCACTACAGCGATCTTGTTTTATTTAGCGACCTACGGGTCGACCTTCAGTCATTTATTCCTGTACTCTTATTCTTCCTCTTCTGCTAGGAGTTTGGCGCGTGTGGCTTCGTCGAGAAGTGGGTAACCGAGTTTCTTACGCTCTGCGACGAAGGTTTTGGCTACGACACGGGCCAAGTTACGGATGCGAGCAATGTAGCCGGCACGTTCTGTAACAGATACGGCTCCACGCGCGTCTAGCAAGTTGAAGGTATGTGAACATTTCAAAACGTAATCATAGGCTGGGTGAACAAGACCCAATTCCAGAGCACGTCCTGCTTCTTTTTCAAATTTCTCAAAGTTTTCAAGCAACATATCTTGGTCTGAAACTTCAAAGCTGTATTTTGAGTGCTCATATTCTGGTTGAAGGAAGATTTCTCCGTATTTAACACCTGGAGCCCACTCAATATCATAAACAGAATCTACTTCTTGGATGTAAGAAGCTAAACGCTCTAAACCATAAGTAACCTCAGCTGTAACAGGACCAGTTGCCAAGCCGCCGACTTGTTGGAAATAAGTGAACTGAGTGATTTCCATACCGTCCAACCATACTTCCCAACCAAGACCAGCTGATCCAGTTGATGGATTTTCCCAGTTATCTTCAACGAAGCGGATATCGTGTTCCAATGGATTAATTCCCAATTTTTCCAATGACTCGAGGTAGAGTTCCTGAATATTTGATGGTGATGGTTTCATAACCACTTGGAATTGATGGTGTTGGTAAAGACGATTTGGATTTTCCCCGTAACGACCATCTGCTGGACGACGAGATGGCTCTACATAAGCTGCGTTCCATGGTTCAGGACCAATAGCACGGAGGAAGGTATAAGGACTCATTGTTCCCGCACCTTTTTCGTTATCATAAGCCTGCATCAGCATACAACCCTGGTCATTCCAGTATTGCTGCAAGGTCAAAATAATTTCTTGGAAGGTTAATTTTTTGGACATGTTTTACTCCTTTTTTTTAATTCTTGTGACTTTGGATACAAAAAAACCGTGTCTTTGCTCCTAAGTCAAGTGACCTAGGGGCGTCAAAAACGCGGTTCCACCCTAATTTATTACTTCATTATCTTTATTAAAATACCAAAAGCGCCACACTTATCTCTTAACCACCTGACTCTCACTGCCACAGGCTCGCTTAGGATCTCCTGATAAGATATTCTTTCTTGCCATCTATTATAACAAAAAGGATTTAAAAAGTAAATTTTTTTCATAAGGAATCTCTACCAATTCGTCTAAAATAGAAATACCAATTTAACGTCGTTCCCTTTCTTGCCCCTTTTTGAACAAAAAGAAAAACCGCTACTCCTAAGAATAGCGGTTTAATCATGTTTTTAAGCTACAAATGTAGTCGCTCTATTATTTAAGAGTAATAATTTGCAAATCCTATTTTCTCCCAGTATTAGTGGGTTAATTCCTCAATTTTCAACTCTGGCAGGAATTTGGTAGGTAAATTGATAATCCAAGATTATCTAAACTGCTTGTAATCTCTTCTGAAATTGTTGAATCACCTGAATAATACCAATGACTATATGTATTCAACGTGGTTGACTTATCAGCATGTCCTAATCGATATGAAACATATAAAGTATCCTTATGTAACACATTTATAAGATAAGATGCATGACTATGTCTTAATCCTTTCCCCGTAATTTCTGGTACACCTGTAATCTTAGCATGCCTTTTTATTATCCTAGAGATTGTAGACTTACACAAGGGCTCACCAAAACGTGATATTACATAATCTTTATCATCATTCTTGATTTGAACTTCTCGCCATTTTTTAAGTATTGTAATTGTAAAATCATCTAAATCAATTTTACGATTCCCTGCTACTGTCTTTGTTTGTTGTTTAGCATACCATACACCGTTTTTATCCTTCTCAATCGTCGAATGAACATGAATCCATTTACGTTCAAAATCAATATCTTCCCATTTAAGAGCAATACCCTCACTAACTCTTAAACCAGTCATAAAATATAACCAGATCGTCATGTAATTATGGAGTCCCTCATACTCACTAATATCAAAAGAGTTTATTACCTTCTTAAATTCATCAAATGTCCAAAATTTTGTATCAGGGTGCTTTCCTCTAGGATTATCTAATCCTTTAAAAGGAACTCTATCAATATAACCCAATCTTTCTGCATAGCCCAGACATGCTTTAAATCTAGACCACATATTTTTAGCATAGTTACTAGAATACATGTCTATAATAGCTAAGCGAAATCTTTCACAGTCAATAGTACTAATATCTGATAATTTTTTACTACCAAATTGCTTAATAAATAACTGATGATGTGGTAAAGCGGTTTGATAAGTTACAAATTGAACTTTTTGTTGATAATATTTTAAATAAATCTCTTCCATAAACTCTCTAAAAGTTAGAAAACTATTATTAATAGTAGAGTTCACAAATTCATGTTTTAAACGAAGTATCTCTTCATATGCTTCCTTAAAAGAATTAAACGGTAGTCCCTGTTGATTTTTCCTTCCTTTCTTTTGAATTCTTTTCCCAGTTATTGGATCAACTCCTAATTCAATTTGAAAATAAATTTTTCCTTTTGAATCTTTGTATACACCTTTATATTTCTTTGTCTTTGATATAACCATTTTTCTCACCTTCTATATCTGAAAAAGAAATACCAATTAAATTTTCTACAATATTTTTAGGAGCAATGCCTAACCTTTTATTATCGAAAGGTGAACATCCTAATTGTACCGCATTCTTATTATTTTTTCTAGCTTCTTCAAACTTTTTTACCGCAATCTTTTTTGCTTGTCTAATAATATTTCTCGATGTGTGCTCTGGAAAACCAATCGCAACTAAATCTTTATAGTTTACTGTTTCCATGATTTTACTACTTCCTTTCTTAGATTTTTTCACCTCCATGGCATGACTGATGAAGTCATCATAAGAATTTCACTTGCTGCTCTTTTACGGTGGCAGCCTGAACGGTCAGAAGTATCATTGTATATCATTTGTATCATGGCATATAAAGTATCGCTCTATTTTATTGATGGTTTTAATGTCGCTCTTATCATGGCGAGCCATTCAAAACTGCTCCACAAATGAGGAAAGTACCATTTTGGACTATTTAATTGTCAATGTGCTTTCTTAACCTAATACTTTTTGGAGTAATGGTCTTCTTTATTATCCACTCGACCTACAAGGTAATCTAAACTTACATTATAAAAATCTGCAAGTTTGATAAGGTCATCTATAGAGATTAATCTGGTACCTGATTCCATTTTAGAATACGCTGATCTTGTACAATTTAAGATTGTTTTTGCAACATACTCTTGTGTCAAATCAGTATCCTCGCGTAAATCTCTAATCCTTTTCAACATCTAATGTCTCCTAAAACAAGTATAATATAGTTATTTTCTTATTTTTAAATATGTGACAAATTGGCACATGAAACTATTCTATATATACTTTTTAGGAAACTGTTTACTCTAAATGTATCTCATTTTCCTCAATAGATTTCATATTTTGTTTTTTCTTATATTTCTTTATTGTTTTATTAAACATTTCAAATAAATTTATTGCTTCTCTATGTTGTTCCTTCAGTTTTTCAATCTTTCCTTTATAAATGTATAAATCCTTCTCTATTTTATCTACTGAACTTTTATCTTGAATACTATTTTCTAAATTGCTAGAACTATTTGTCGTATATTTCAACAATACTTCCTCTAAACTAGTTAAATCATTAATTTTATTTTGAACTTGTTCAATCATATTCTCTAGATATGATATTTGGGCAATGAAATCCTTTGATATATCTTCAAAATCATTCGAACTATTTTCCGCAGATATAAGAAAATCTAATTGTTCTATTTTTTCTTTAATTTTGCTAAGAGAAATTCTTCTATACATATACTGCGGTTCATACTGAAGATTAAATTGTCTAATCAAAGTTTTACCTTTCATAAAGCGATTTTTTTCTGCTGAATCTTTATGATATACGTAGTAAGAACTAGTTTCTCTGAGAAATACTTTAACTTTTTCTTCTTCCATATTGATTTGAATATTTGGTACAAAAATAAGTCCTTCTTGTCGGATACCAAACTGTACCTTAATGTAAATTCCATCGTCTACTACTTCTTCTATTTGATTAAGATTCAACTCTACTTCAAACTCATGAACAGCATCCCTATTTCTCTTGAAATCTTGATAGGATTTCCATACCACCTCTTCTGTCGGCAACTCTTTTTCTTTAATTAGCTTTTCTTCATTGTAAAGTTCAACTAAATTTTTATTATCTAAGACAACAGTTTCATTTTTGTTATTAAAATAGTCTTGAAAATAACTAACACTATACCGATTCGTTTTTACAAATTCCTGCTCTGAAACCTTAATCTCATCAAATTCAAATTGAACATGTTTTTCTTTCGGAATTATTTTTAATCCAAAAAATTCTGTTCGTTGAATCAATTCATTCATATTCTTCGTTTTCGGAAGTAAAAATTCTAAGATGTTTATGATTTCCTTTTGAACAAACTTTTTCTTAAAATAAGTTTCATTATAAGGTTGTTTTCTACTCAATTTACTATCACGTACGACTTGCTTCATATTTGAATCAGTCATAAAAAAAGTAACATGCTTGTGTCTAAAATCAATTTTTAAATGTAAATCTTTTGCTTTTTTCTTGAAATCTTCAAAATTTTTCGAGTTCTCGATTAGAAAATATACTCGTTGTTTTATTTCATATTTGTAATTTGTTTTGCGATAAACTTCATACTGATGATGAGAATAACGATTTTCTATAATTTTTGCACCTACAATTTTTGAAAGACGATCAGAAACCATTCGTAGATTACGTTCTGACTTATAATCCCATAGAAACTTTTTATCAGAATTCTGATCAATTGAATTTAGGATGATGTGATTGTGGATATGATCTTTATCCATATGAGTTGCTACGATAAAACGAAATCTACCTCCTGTCAACTCTTTAACTGTCTCATAACCAATCTGATTGATTTGTTCGGGAGTAAGATGGTCATCTGGAGAAAAGGACTGAATGATGTGATGAGAATGAATTTTTCGTTGATTTACTTCTTGCCTATCATGACGAAATTCGTAAAGACTATCATTACTTAAAAAATTATCATTGTACATCTTCACTAGTTCTTCATAACTAGGAAAATCTAAATAATTTCTCATACCAAAATCTGAAACTAGTGTTAGGTTTTTTGTTTTACTTGGATTCAAAATATATTTGATTAGTTTACTACGATAATTTTTTCCATGAATCGCAAAGTGTTTAGTGATGACCATAAAATTTCCTCAATTTTTCAGATTGAATAAGAAAATCTTTCTCCACTTCTACTATTAACTCTTCTATACCTTTTCTCAATTCATATAATTCAACTTCCGTTATTAAATTAGAATAATTTATACTCCTGGCTATTTGATTAATATTATTTCCTATTCGTTTTAATTCAAAAATCAAATCTTGATAACCAGTTGTATTAATGGTGATAAAATTCATGCTAGGGTCAAGTAGGGTTCGTCGAGCATATTCTGAGAATGATAAGCAGTTACTTTTTGAGATATTTTCATTCAATTTGACTAATTCTAGATCAGATAGAAAGACTTTTTTTAAATTTGTTCTATATCGATGTTCCACTCTACTACCTCATGTATTTGTTACGAAAATTTTCACTAAGAGGACTTGTATTTTCTACCTCTTTAATTAATTCCTGAATACAAGTTAACAAAATAGAAACATGTTCGTGAGTAACCTGATGATTTGTTTTAGCAATTATGAATACTTCATGAACATCACGGCTAATTTGTTCCAACTTTTGTTTTTTCCAAAGGTTGAACCATTTTTCCATCTGTTTTTGTCCATCAGATAATAGTAAGCTTTTACGGAGAAAATCAGAAAAATTATCATCTCCTTTCTCTCTCATTAAATCTAGTATTTGTTTTTCTTCCGTTTCTGTTAAGCGAAATTGCTTCCGAATACTACGTATATCTCTTTTCATATGATTTATCCTCTCTCATAGATACTTGTACTGACAATGTAAGCTTACAGACACTGTCAGTACGTTTTACAAAATAGATTCAACTTTTTTGTAAGGCTTTGCGAGCTCAGATATTGTGTCCACAATATCTCAAAAATCATATCGCCAGCCGACCAAAATCCTCCAATTTTGACAGCCAACGATAAGATAACTTGGTGGCTCCGCCCCCAAACCCCCAAGATAAATCTAAATTAAAAAAAGTATAACAAATACTTTTTGATAAAATTATCACAGAAAAAAGAGCCCTGTCGGACTCTTACAAACTAAAACAATGTCTCTGATACTCATACTGTCTAATCCCACTACTGTCTTTGTTCATCTTGATAGAAAAAACAAAGTAATGGTCACGACCGTCTAAAGATTTACTTTTATTAAGTTTAAAATAATGTTTTTGAGACATAGCCATTGTGCGTAAAATATCATCAGTGATAAATGTTAATGGTATGTCTAAAGCAGAATACTTATAAAAATCTGACTCAAACCTTAAATAAGAATCAGAAAAATAGTCCAGCTGCAATTTATCATCATATAATTCTTTACGATTCATGTAATTCCTCACCTTCTATCTGGATATCGAGTATATCTGACCATTCTAATCGAAGAAAACCAGTGTCTGATTTAATAGATATAAACTCTTTTCCAATCTCTTTAACAATACCCGATACTACTTTTCTTCTATTGGAGAACTTAAAAACAAAAGTTGCAGGGAACACATTCGTATAAAGTTGACGAACAAATAAAACTTTCTCTTCCATTGATAGGGAAATGGAGATATCTTCTTTATTTTTTTCTTCCCAAAGAGAACTTGAATGTTCTGACAAAAAGAATCCCATCCACTTAGCCATCCCACGATCTTGATACTCTCTTGCAGACATAAAAGGTAAATAAGAACGATTCATCATTTTAAACCATCTAATCCTCCAGCTGAATGACCACCAATGAGTTTACTTCTTGCAATGGTTCTAGAAGCTTGATCCAGGGCATTTCCTTTCAATAATGAAGTGAAACCAAATTCTGTTCGAATAGCATCGATTGCGGACTGGAGCCTTTCTTCTTTTTCTATTTTTTCAATATCATCAAATAATGAAATCAATCCAAAGGATTCATCCACTAAACCAGAATAGTTAACCGCAACATTCCTGATAGCTCCTGAAGTATATTTAGTGTGAAATAACTTTAAAACGTAGTTTGTCAGTAGTGCTGTTTGATTGGTTGGTTCAATTTTCATTTGAGTATTGATAGAACGCTTTTGTTCCACTTTAGAGTAGCCTAGATGTATAGAAACTACTGTTGCTTTTTTACCAGCTCTTCTCAATCTAACTGCAACTTGTTCTGCCATCTCACGAAGTATAATTTCAATATCTCTTTGTTTAATATAATCTCTTGGTAAAACTTGAGAGTTCCCTATCCCTTTTGACTTTGGCTTATAAGGTTTATGAACATTACTTTCATCAATCCCATTGGCGTGGAACCATAACTCTAGACCCATGATACCAAGCTCTTTTTTAATCAAGTCAGGATTAGCCTGAGCCAATTCTTTAATCGAAAAGATACCTAAATTATGTAATCTCTTCTCCATGCGATTTCCAATTCCCCAGAAATCTGTCATTTTAGGGATAGTCCATACTTTCTTTTCGACATCCTCATAGGACCAATTGGTTCTCATTGTCGGAGTCTTTTTCGCTTCATTATCTAGTGCTAACTTAGCTAATAAGGGATTGGAATTAGACATGCCTACAGTTGAATAGATTCCAGTTTTTCTCCAAATCTTTTTTTGAATAGCAGCCGAAATAATATCTAATTTATCTTTCCTACTAATACTTTTATCTGGTACAAAATAATTTAATGAACTTGTTAAATCAATAAATCCTTCATCAATTGAGTAGGGATAAATATCATCTGGTGCTGCAAAATCTTGAAAGATTTTTTGAATCTCCATGTTGACAGCAATGTAAGTATCCATTCTCGGAGAAACAATCACGGTTGATTTTGCCCATTCCTCTATATAGCGGACATAGTCTATCGTTGTCGGTAAACCTTGCTTCTTAGCATTATAATAAGAGAATTTGCGAGTCTTTACATCAAATGGTAAATCATAGGAACGTCCAACGTTCGACTTTCCAAAGACCTTTTTAAACATAGGAGAGGAAGCAAGGATTAAACCAGCAGAATTATCAGCACGACTCATAACACAAAGTGAAGTCTTAAGTGGATGCAGGCCTCTATCTACACATTCTACACTTGCGTAAAAAGATTTCATATCAATAAAGGCAATGTCACTATTAGGTTCGAGACTATAATCAAACCAACTCATACTTAGTCCTCTAAAGGAATAAAGTTCCCAACGATTTTCCCTATAATGCGAGGATTCTCATCATAAGGTGCAAACTTATCTGAATAGTTCCGATTGAGTGAAACTAAACGAAGTCCATTTTCTTCACGATACACTTTCTTAATATAGGTTTGACCATCCCAATCTATCGCATAAATAGCTCCATCATAATCAAATCCTGTTTGCTTAATAAGGGCTACAGAACCATTTTCATACGTCGGTTCCATTGAATTACCAAACACCCATGATGCAAAGTCATAATCAAATTGATGATTGAAGTAAACTGTATCGTAATTACCATCATCAAAGTAAGCTGTTCCTGTACCAGCTGATAATTTTTCATAGACCTTATAAGCAAATCGTTCAGAAACTTCTACAACTTTAGAGTTTTGATTGTTCAATAAGTCTTTTGCATAATGAAGTGTCGCTTTTTGATTCTTTTCAGTTAGCTTGAGATAAGTTTCAACTATTTCATACTCTGATTCAAAATATCGAGGATCAACATTCAAAATCTGACTCAATTTGGTTAGATTGTTTTGATTAGGCTTTGTTTTACCTGATTCCCAATTAAAGTATGAAGCTCTACTGATTCCCAAACTGGATGCAAGTTGAGATTGTGATAATCCTTGACTTTCTCTTTTTTCTTTTAATTTAGTAGGTGAAAACATTTGTTCTCCTTTTGTAAGTTTATTAACTAACAAAAGAATACCATAGCTGCTGGAAAAAATCAAGAGTTTAATAACCCCCAAGATTTAAAATAATCATAAACTGTGCTTAATTTATACTTACATTGTTAGGAAACCATCACTTAAGAAAGTTATAACTTTTGAAAAAGATAAAGAACCAGAAAAAATAGAAAATAAAAAAAGAATCGTTGGTGCGTTATTGATTGTTTTTCCTAAATCTCTCTAAATTCTTCTCCAATTGTTCCTTATGAAGTTGATTCTTAGCTTCTTTTAATGTGTCGTCCAAAGTTTCTTCTCTGTAAGTTGCTTCTGTTTTTAGTTGTTCTGATCCTTGATCTGGAGTGAAAATGATATCTAGCAGTCGGTCTATTTTTTCAAGATCTTGGACAGACATATCAGATAGTCTATGAATCAGCTTTTTAAATACATCACTATTGTCGTGATTTTTCTTAAAAAGTTTTGTAAACATCTATAACCTCTCAAAAAAAGCAGCCTATCAGGACTGCTTAGTGTAATTCGGAAATCGCATCATAAATTGACTGCAATTTCTTATTGTCTTTATTCTTTGTGTCAATCAGCGTATGTAGCTCTTCAATTTTCTTTTGACTACTTTGAATATCGCTATTGTTATCTGCAATAAGTCTTTTAAGATGTTGCTGATAACTTGTAGTGATATCTGTCTCTTTTCCTGTTCTAACCTCTGTAACTTTGGGTTTAGAACTAGAATTTGATTCCGTCACAGGTGCTTGTTTGCGCTTTTGAAAAGCTGCTTCATAGTTTACATCATTACCTCCTTGATGATTTCCAAATAAGGACGCAATTTTATCTGGATCTTCTTGATTTTCTGATTTACTTTCCAATGGTTGATTAAAATTCCAATCTTTTGTCATTCACTCATTTCATCCTTTCTAAATTCAGAATCATCGAATTGTCTTTCTTTGCCAAATGCATGGTCAAGAGCTTCTTCAAAACTCATGTGACTAATGCTTTGACGCCTTTTGAACGTCGCAAACATCGCTGTCTCCAGTTGCTCTTTGTAAGCAGCTAGTTTTTCTGTCTCTCTTGCTACCTTACTTTCTTGCCTAGTGACCTTTTCTTCTAAGCGTTCAATAATGGTCATATACGATCCTCCTTCATTCTAATATTAGCTAAAACATCTTGATTTTGTTATCACAATTCTAAACATTGAGAGGTTTGTCTTACTGGTGGATTTCCAAATGTCTCTTTTGCATTCTCGATCATCAATTGTAAATCTGATTTCTTTTCTCGAAGAATATCGTTCCAGTCTACTTTTTCTTTCCCAGATTCATTATCAGGTAAATCCAGTAAAACAGGCAATCCAGCTTGAGATAACTTATCAGAAAAATCTTTACCTGCATCATCACAATCTACTGCCAGTGTCAATAAATCAGGATGATTATCAAAATAGCTGGTTGTATCACGAATTGTATTGATTAAAGGCAATAACTTTGAAGGTATTACTGTATCTAAAAATTCCAATTTCTGATTTTCTTCAGCTATCAGTCGTAAAGTTTGATAAGCGACAACAGACCTTTTTAATCCCTCCATAGATACCAAACGAACATCAGATAGATTTTGTTGATGAAGTTCGTAATAGCTCATCAAATCGACGAACGATTCACAAAAGACCAGTCTATTTGGTTTACCAATATCAAAGGATATTCCAACATATCCATGGCTTCCTTTTAGAATCGTTTTCAGCCTCTCTCTAGGAAGAGAGTGATTCTTATAAATCCCCTGTAAGCTTGCTGCCTGCAGCTTGTGACGATGATCAAAGATTTTAAAAACAATAACAGGTTCAACTGTTTCATTTGTTTTCCAGCTGGCTTGTGCTATTAAACCTTGTTGAATCATCCTTTGTACGATTTCTTCTGAAATTCCTCTACATTCTGTTAAGTAATATCTGGCCAGACTACAGTTAGAATCTTCTATTCTCTTTAAAGGATAATAAAATGGTCTCTCTCTTTTTTCTTGAACAGCTTCTTTTTGAAAAGGTTCTTCAGAAAGAAAGGCTAGAGCTTCTTTAAAGGAAATTCCCTGAACAAGTCGAACAAAATCAATGACATCACCTTGAATATCTCTTGAAAACCATTTAAAAGTATTGGTAGTTGAAAAAATCCGAAATGAATCGTGTTCAGGATGTTCATAGACACTGCTCGAAACTTGTTTAAAGGAGATACCTAAACGATTGGCTACATCAAGAATTGAAATTTGCTTACATTCTTCTATTTCCATGCAATATCATCATTTTGTTGTAGTATTTGGTAATGATGGAACAGATGAGGATTCTTCTAAAGTTTTGGGAGTTGCCTTATCTAAATCATCTAACCCAGATTTCCAAACCTGTACTTGGTTGACCAATAACTTACCAGGTAGTTTAGAATAGGACAATTTAACAGTTCTGGTTTCTGTTTGATTTGTCTTTGATTGGTTGGCATTCTTTAAATCAGATACATAGGTTACATTATAAGAGACCATGGCAATGGCTTGATTCGTAGTCTGATTGACAAAGATATCTGCTTTTTCAAAATGATAATCCAAAATATAGTCCTTATAAACTTGGTTCATGGCATCATTTTGACTTGACAATTCTTGAGAATAAGCTGATTCAGTCATATAAGGTTGAATACGTGTATTATTTTCTCCGAGCTTTTCTTTCGTATAGTACTGTGTCAAAAATTCTTTTACAGTATCTGATGACAAAATGCTGGCTTTATCTTCTGCTTGTTTGTCCTCTACAAGTTTAGCTGCAGCCAATTCGATTTCTTTGCGACTTTGTTTAGCAGTAGAATGTTGACCAGCAGTATATCCCATCATGAGAATAAAGCTAGTCGCAGCCACTGCTCCAACACTAATTAAGGCTTTAGTTTTGACTTTATTTAACATCTTAGACCTTCTTTCTATAAAAACTAGGTCAAGAATAACAAAAAGAACTTGTAAGTTTTATCACATCACAACGAAAGGTAATTCCTACATTTCAGGCGCAAAATCGTACAGTTCAGAGAAAAATATCAAAATTAGCTGTCTTCAGTTTATAATATAAATATGAACAAATTAAAAGGAGAAAATTTGAGAAGAGCTCTTTCTCATATTGAACGACATAAACAAGCCATAAATACAAGTAATAATAGTGAGGATAACGATTTTCATAAATTATTACTCCAATTTAGTTATGAAGTATATGAAAGAATCAAGGCTAATAAAAAACCTTATCCGAATTTAAATTCAGATAAAGTCTTTTGACAACAAATCTCATGTTACCTCCTTGTTTATTATGACTGAAGGTTCTTACTGTGTTTTATGATGTCAATACAGAAAAAAACGATCAAATCAGTACTATTTTCCTTTGTGCTCTAAACTGCATAAAGGGAATATCGATGAGTACTTTCATTGATCATTATTATTATTCAAATTAATTCAATAATAAAAGTAACTTCATCTAAGTAATAAGAGCAATTAATTAGCTCAGCGACAACGATAACCACAGCAACTCCTTCTAAACGATGAAAGGAATATCCGCCGTGGCTATCTATTTACTTTTTTTCTTTTACTTCTGTAAGTTACTTTTGTTATTTTTACTTTTTCTGTATTATATCATATTTTGATTAAATTGTCATCTAAGAAAGTGATTTTAAAAAAACTGGAAATTTTTTCAATTGTATATTTTGACAATAAAAAACACTTTTATGTCAATTTAATGATTTTAGAGCATTTTTAGCTTATTTGATTTTAAAGTTGTCGTCTATTCCTTAGAATTACTTGAAGAACAGGAAAAATTCGACAACAAAGTAAGTCGATCTATTCAGTTATAAAACCTATGAAGGTCTTTCTGCTGGAACTAGCCACTCCTACTTTGGAGATGTAGATTATACTCTTACTTATTCAACTGAGAATATCCCTCATGATTTCTCCTCATGTGGTGCTAGTAAACTTCTATATTATAGAACGAAAGGGATAGAGTTAATGTTTAAACTTAAACTTTAGAATGAAAATATTTTTTCTTACCCTACAGTATCCGTACAAATTTTATAGGTTTCATCTCATAAAAACTTGTACCTTGCTAAATTCAACAAACTGAAGCTTGTTTGTTGAATTTAGCTTTCTACTATGTAAGATTCTTGCTTGATAGCGGAGTAAATTTTCTATTCTACACCAAAAGCAAAAAGGATATATTTTTAATAAATTCCATTTGAAAACAATTCCTGTTCTATTATAGTAATGGTAATTCTAACTTTACACTTGCACCATGTTTATCCGAGTTGTTTTCTAATATGATGCGTCCATTATGTAATAACATTATTTTCCAAGAATTATATAAACCTAAACCATAGTTTGTAGCTGAATGTCTACTCTTATCTCCACGGTAAAATTGTTCCGTTCCTCGTTTTAAATCCTCATTAGAAAATCCTGGGCCTTCGTCTATCACAGATATTGAAAGTATCTTATCTGTAGTCATTATTAGTAATTCAATGTTGGATTTGTCTGGTGAATATTGAATAGCATTGCTAAATATATTTTGAATGACTCTTTCAAATAATTGTATATCTATCATTACATCTGAATCTTCACAATTAATAGATTTAGATATAGTACGGTCATGTACTAGTGTAATCTCTCTCGCTATTTCACTAACTCTTTCGATTATTTCTGACACCTTTACTTTTTTTAAATTCAACGAGTTTAATTTAATTGACTGATTCATCTCCATCAGAGCTTTTGTATAATCTGATATACGTGTTGAATTTTTTATAATGTACTCTACATAATCTTTTTGTTCATCAGTTAGATCAGTTACCTTTAACAATTCAGCATTACCTTGGACAATAGAAACCGGAGTTTTTAAGTCATGCATTAATGCCGATATCTGACTTCTCTTATTCTCTTCTTTAATCCAATTTTCTCTTAATGAATCACTTAAGGCTTTTTTCATTATATCAAGGCTATTTAAGACATCATTAAATTCTTTGATATTTGAACTTCCTATTTCAAAGTCTAATTCTTGGTTGGCGATTTTATCTGATGCCTCTAGCATTGGCGATAATTGCCTTGTTATTCGTTTTGCCCAGATTAGAGTAGCCACAAATGCACTCATTAAAAAGAAAATGATTAATAAAAATATTAATAGTAAATCTACACTAGGGAAATATTTTTCCATCCAATCATTATTGTAGTGTGGCTCCAGTGAATAATGGATTAATACATATCCATCATTCCTTTTAAATTCTATAAATGAAGAATATGGAGTTGAAAATCCCTCATGATTGTGAAAATTCTTAGCTTTCAGTTGAATAGCTTCATCCATATTAGTTTTTATCACTTCACCATCTGGCGATAAAAACATATAGCTAGCTCCTTTAGGTATCAATGCTTCATCAAAGTCTATTTTATTTAAAATTTTATATTTATTTTCTTGTAATAAATTTTCTGTATGGTTAGCCGGAAGAATCAAACCAACACTATAAAACGCTGTAAAAGTTAATAAAGCTAGTACGATGGCACATCCTAAACCAACTCCAACAGTCATTAAGTATTTAAGAAATACTATTTTGAGCGACTGTCCTTTTCTAATTAATTCCATTTATAACCAATCCCCCAAACTGTAGAAATTGGATTTTCACCAAATTTTAAGAACTTTGCTCTAATATTTTTTACATGTTCTGATATGGCAGAAGAATCACCAATCCCATCAAATCCAAAAATCATTTCATATATTTGTTCTCTTGAAAAAACTTGTCCCTTTCTCTTTGCTAAAAGCTTCGAAATTTGATATTCAGACTTTGTCAGATGAATTTCTTCCTCCTTCACAAATACTTGATTGGAGGATAAATCAAATCTTATATTCCCTAAGTTTAAACTCGAATGTTTTTCTCTTTGTTCTCTTCTCAGATGAGCTTCTACCCTTGCTAACAATTCACCAACACCAAATGGTTTGGTAATATAGTCATCTCCTCCACTTAATAAGCCATCTACTATATCCGTTTCCATTGCTTTTGCAGTTAAAAAGATAATCGGACAATCCACTTTGCTACGTATATTTTTACAATAGCTGATTCCATCAACCTCTGGCATCATTACATCAAGTAATATTAAGTCATATTTCCCCAAACTATTTTCATCAATATCTACCGTGGTTTGGTAAATATCAACAATATGATCTCCTTTTATTAAAATATTCTTGATTAGAGTCAGCATATCTAATTCATCATCTATAGCAAGAATTCTTGCCATACCAAACCACCTCCATATTTATAAATATTTTATTATTATACCATATTCCATTTACAAATACATTTAGAGCTATTATTCACTGATTGACTTTCCACCCCACCTATTGAACCATAATAAAGAGCCAGTAAAAATGACTACTGTAATAGGTATTGCTACATAGCCCCACATGGTAAACTCTTTAATTAAATATGAGCTATCAGCCAATTCACTTCCAACAATATATGTTGCAGATAATCTCGATGCCCAAGTACAAGGTAAAAAATACCAGATATTTTCACCTAAATTGGTTATTGAAAGTAAAGCAATCAACGTTTCCACAAATCCCAATCCAATAGATGCACCACCACCTAACATAAGTGATACCCATAAATGAATCATATATGTAGATAAACATCCTATAAAAACTAATAATAATTCAATTAACCAAGCCATAGTCGCTTGATTACCAAATAGCATTGCAAATATAAAAACTGCTAAACTTATAGAAAATAGAAAACTCAATAAGAGCATTATAAGTTTTCCGCCATAAGCCTTGCTTCTGGATTTTGTAGTTGATAGAATCACTTGAAATCGTCCAGCACTTGCTTCCATGTCAACAACCTTAGATGTGATAGCACCAAATATTATTGGTAAGATAGCACCTAAAAGCACAAAATAATTCAGTATGATATCCATATAAGAAAAATTTTTTAGACTTGTAAATGTTGCTGCCCCATAAAATATTAGTGCATATAAAACAGGTAAGATAAAGTGAGCCCAGGGAATCCATGTATGCTTCAATTTATAAAACTCTGATTTTAATATATTCATCATTACTTCACCTCTTGCTTAGAAAACCATTTTGCAGTAATGAAAGTCAATAATGTAAACAAACATATTGATAAAATACAAGGAACAAGTAAGGATGTGTTTAAAATCATTGGATTTGATACTTCTGTTGGCACACCGTTCGGTAAAATACGCATAACGGGTACCATCAATCTAATCCCCCAAGAATAAGGGCAATAAATCCACATAGAACCGTCAGCTAACAAAATTCCTACCACAAGACCTAATACAGCATTTACTACAATGCTTGCTATAAACCCAAACTTTTTAGCTAGGAAAAAACAAAACGGAACTTGCCATATGTTAGTTATAACCAATAATACACTTGCGAATAATAATGTCGTGAATGCATAGTTTCCTGTTAATTGTTCTCCAATGAAAAATTGAAAAACAAATACTCCTAGCATATGCAAAATAGCAGTTATACTTAGATAAATTGAAGCTGTTAGTATTTTTGATATCCATATTTTTTTTAAATCAACATTAAGTGAAAAAACTGCTCGGTAGTTTAATTTTCTTTCCTCTTTTCTATGCATCATTGCTGGTATTAAAGTGAAAGTTGCTGGCATAATCATCACATACCACCAATTATATGCATTTACACTAAAATATAATGGCATTAATACAAACGCAACAAGTAAAGATATAATTGGTGCAATAAATAATATCTTCAACAAAAAACTGTGTTTGTGTTTCAAATTTTCTGCAAAAATATAATTTTTCATTAAGCTACACCCTCTTTCCATTCTTTACAACATCCATAAAAAGTTCTTCTAAATTTTCATTATGATTAATTGTGTTTTGATATTTTAATTCTCCATCATGTATAATTCCTATATGATCAGCAGTTTGTTCCACTTCTGCTAAAATATGACTAGACAGAATTACTGTTATTCCTTTTTTTGGAAAGCTTCGTATTAAATCTCGTAACTCTTGAATTCCTAATGGATCTAATCCGTTTGTCGGTTCATCTAGTATCAATAGTTTAGGATTATTTAATAAAGCAATTGCAATACCTAATCTTTGTTTCATCCCCAAAGAAAATTGACCGCTTTTCTTTTTTCCGGTATTTTTTAAATCTACAATTTCTAAAACTTCATCAATTCTTGCATCAGGTAATCCAAGTAATAATGTTCTAACTTTTAGATTTTCTCTTGCACTTAAATTTTCGTATAAGGGTGGCATCTCGATTAAAGCACCAATATCTGATAAATCATTTCTACTCCATTCATGTCCTTCAAACATAATTTCACCTGACGTCTTGTGTAACATACCTGTAATCATCTTTAATGTCGTAGATTTACCTGCACCATTAGGTCCTAGTAATCCATATACTGAATTTTCCTCAATTTTTAATGACACATTATTTACAGCTTTTTGTTTTCCAAAAACTTTTGTTAGCTCATTTGTTTCCAAAATATATTTGCTCATATTTTGTTCCTCCTTTAATCTTGTAAATAGTATAAAAAATATTTTTAAGGATTCTGTAAGGAAAAAATATTTTTCAAAAAGTAGCAAGAAAATTCTAATTTATTAAACGTTTTGCATTTTTTCTTTAGTCTTTTATGCCATATTTCATATACTTCATAAATAAAAAAGGCAGAACCAGAGTTCTGCCATAAATAATCATTATTTATCTTACAACTTCAATATCCACCTTTGCTCTAAATAAAATTTTAAGGAATTGAAATATTCTCTTTCTAATCTATAGTTATACCTATTCTGTTCGAGTTTCAGCTAAATATATTCCCCATTCAGCTAATTCTTCAGGCAAATCATAAACAGTTTTTCCATTACTTTCATAGATTTCAGAGATTCCTGGGGAGGTCTTAGAAAAAGTTTTCCAAGCTGTCACTAGTTCTTCAACAAATTGAATATTATGAGGCTCAAAAAAGTCATTAAATTTCGATAGTTCTTTACTATAAATTGTCACAATATTATAGCTATCAAGCATGATCTCATCATGACTTTTATGACCACCAAATCCAAACTGACTAAGTCCATCATTAATAAGCAAATCACCGTATCTAATCAACAGTGCTAGGCATTCCTCTCTTGAACAACCATCAATATAATAAACATCCTTATGGGATTCCTTGATAATATTCTTTGCTATCACTTTTTCTCTATCAATACTGACAGGCAATTCCAAAATAAAAAACAAGGGCTCGTCATGAATCGCAATAAAGTGTTGAAAAACCTCTAATATTTTTTCTGCGTGTACATTCGCCATCAAATGATGTTCAGTTAACTTTGTAAATGATTCAAACAGGTTTTCTACCAAGCTAACTTGGTGACCTTTTACTAAATTCAACATTACACATCCTCCAGAAAATTAAAACAATATCGACGTTTATAATCTCATTATATCATTAAAACCCAAAAAAAGACTGCAACTTCCCGGTCACACTCTCTTATAAATCCACTTCAGTTCCTTCAAGGAAAGTTACTACAATTTGTCCAGTTTCTGAAATAGATTGATAGCATGTCAGACTATAGTATCCAGAAGCCATACTTGAACTATTACTCTGATTCTTACCCTCTATTCGATTAGAGAAGCTACCTTCACGCTTTTCATTCTCCCTTTCGTTCAAAGGTTTCTAATCTTTTACAAGCAGTGATACCGCCTCA